>JAQTVG010000067.1 GCA_028706895.1 Candidatus Omnitrophota bacterium | reverse complement strand
CAATAGGAATACTCCAGCTTTCATACAAGGCTGCTACACAAAGAAAGATAATCAGGATGGAAAAGGCGTAAAGCGGGCCTACCTGGACACCGGATTGCCGTTCTTGATAAGATAGCCCCGTCCAATCATAACCGAATTCACGAGGCAATTTTGAAGCAAGCTCTTCCATAGCATTCATCGCCTCACCGGAACTCCTGCCCGGCGCGGCTTCGCCAAGGATATTAATGGACGGGAAGGCATTATAGCGTTCCAGCTTCGGAGACCCAAATATCCAGTGGGCAGAGGCAAAAGAAGAATAAGGCACCATCTTGCCTTGCGTATTACGCACGTAAAGGTTTTTTAAATCCTCAGGCAACATACGATAGGGCGCGTCAGCTTGAATATCCACGTGTTTAATCCGGCCATCTTTAATAAAATCATTAACGTAACTGCTGCCGAAAGTAGTGGAAATTGTGTCCTGGATAGAAGCAATAGAAACACCCAAACTTCCGGCTTTATCCCAATCTAAATCTATTTTATATTGAGCAACATCCTCTAGGCCGTTAGCCCGCACGCTGGCAAGGCGCGGATCCTTGTAGGCCATATCAAGAAGTTGGTTGCGGGCCTCCATCAACTTCTCATGGCCTGCGCCGCCGCGATCCTGTAATTGAAAATCAAACCCTTTAGCGCTGCCCAATTCAACGATCGGCGGAGGAGAAAAAACATAAACCAGCGCCTCTTTATAGGAAACAAATTCCTTCATGGCGCGAGCCGATATGGCATCTGCCTTTAGCCCTGCCTTCTTGCGTAAATCCCAATCCTTAAGCTTAATAAAAGCCATACCGGTATTTTGTCCGTGGCCGGATTGATTCATGCCGGCAATCGTTAAAATGGACTCCACTGCGTCTTTTTCGTTAACCATAAAATACTGGCGGACCTTTTCCATAACTACTTCAGACTGCTCAAGCGTCGCACCCGAAGGTAAATTGCTCATAATCAACATTATCCCCTGGTCCTCATCAGGCAAATAGCCTGTAGGCATCCTCAGGAAAACAAATAACATCGCTGCTACAATGAGAAAATAGAAAAAGATATAACGCGCACTCTGATTAAACGAGCGAGCTACCAGCCGCACGTAAAAATCGCGAGTCTTAAAAAAAATCCTATCAAACCATTTAAAGAAAGGGCTCAAGAACCAGATCCCGCTTTCCGCAAGATGATGTCCTTTAGGCACCGGCTTAAGAAACGAAGCACACAAAACAGGAGTTAAAATCAAGGCCACAACCACCGACAGAAGCATGGAGGCAATAACGGTTACAGAAAACTGGCGGTAAATAACACCTGTGGATCCGCTGAAAAACGCCATCGGCCCAAAGACCGCTGAGAGCACTAAGCCAATACCGATTAACGCAGGAGTAATCTGTTCCATAGACCTGGCAGCAGCCTCCCTTGGTGTTAGCCCTTCCTCGCTCATCAGCCGTTCCACATTTTCCACAACGACGATAGCGTCATCTACCAAAAGGCCAATAGCCAAAACCATGGCAAACATCGTCAACATGTTAATTGAGTATCCGAAAAACGCCAACACCCCAAAAGTACCTAGCAATACCACCGGCACTGCTATTGTCGGAATCAATGTTGCCCGCATATTCCCCATAAACAAATACATTACCAGGAAAACCAGGAAAATTGCCACGACCAGCGTTTTAGCTACCTCGTTAATGGCTACCCGGGTAAAAGGAGTGGTATCATAGGGATAATTTACTTTCATTCCCTGCGGAAAATAATGGCTCATCTCTTCCATTTTCGCTTTGATGGCATCAACGGTCTTCAACGCATTAGCTCCCGGCTCCTGACGAATAGCAATAGCTGTTGAAGGCTGGCCTTTATTGAAATAAACCTTCGTGTCAGCCTGGTCGCTGCCTAACTCTGCACGCCCTACATCTTTAATGCGAATAACCGAGCCATCCGGATTAATACGGATGGGGATATTGGAAAACTCCTCGGGAGTCTTAAGCAGGCTCTGCACGATGATGGAAGCATTCAAACGCTGACCAGGCACCGCCGGAGCACCGCCGAATTGTCCGCCGGAGATTTCAACGTTGTATTTTTGCAGCGCCTGAGTAACATCTTCCACTGTCAAGCCGAAGCTTGTCAGCTTCTTGGGATCAAACCAGACGCGCATAGCGTATTCGCTGCCAAACCCCTCTGCCTCGCCAACTCCGGGAACACGCGCTAGAACAGGTTGGATTACACTAAGCATATAATCGCGTAAGTCAATTTCACTCATGCTGCCGTCTTCAGAAACTAGCCCTATAAGCAAAAGATAATTGTGAGTGGATTTTTGAACCGAAACACCTCGGCGTTGCACTGAATCCGGAAGCCGCGGCATTGCCAATTGAAGCTTATTCTGCACCTTGGTCCAGGCGATATCCGGATCAGTCCCCGGGGCAAAGGTCAATTCAATAGAAGACATGCCTGAAGAATCACTGCTGCTGGACATATACAACATCCGGTCCAAACCGGTCATCTGCTGCTCGATGATTTGCGTAACACTATTCTCTACGGTCTCCGCTGAAGCGCCGGTATAAAGACAGCTGATCCGGATGGATGGCGGGGCAATAGGAGGATATTGGGCAATGGGTAAAGTGTATATCGCCAAGCCTCCCAACACCATTATCATAATGGCAATTACCCAGGCAAAAACAGGACGATTAAGAAAAAATTTTGATAACATAAATTCTCCGTTTATCTCATATTAGCAGCTGGCCTGGCCGCCTTCTCGGCCACTGCATTATATTCACCGGCTATCTTCGAATGGAACAACTTTTACTGAAACGCCGGGCATGGCTCTTTGAACACCTTCAACAATCACCTGATCGCCCGGGTTAAGCCCTGCAGAAACAAGCCATTTATCGCCGATAGCCCGGTCAAGCACGAGAGTCCGTTGCTGAACCTTATTTTCAGCGTCCACAACTAGTGCAATAGCTTCGCCTTTAGGGTTACGGGAGACGCCCTGCTGCGGGACAAGAATGGCCTGCTCATTGGCGCCTTCTATAATAACCGCCCTGACAAACATACCCGGTAAAAGAAAACCTTTGGGATTGGGAACGATTACCCGCAAGATAACCGAGCTAGTTGTCGGGTCAACCGTTATATCCTGAAATTGCAACGCTCCATCCAAAGGATATACCGAGCCATCGTCCAAAATGAGCTTTACCTTGTTTGGATTTGTTTCATCATGATTAAGGCGGCCATCCTCGAGGTTACGCCGCAGGCGCAGTAATTCGGAGGTAGACTGGGGGATATCTACATAAATCGGGTCCAACTGCTGGACAGTCGCCAAAGCCGTAGCTTGATATGCCGTCACAATGTCGCCTTCAGTTACGCTGGAAGTCCCGATGCGGCCGCTGATTGGCGAGATAACTTTAGTGTAATTAAGATTAATACGGGCAGTTTCTAATTCTGCTTCGGATTGTTTCAAAGCGGCATCCGCATCGTCAAATTCCTGCTGGCTAACCGCTTTTTCAATCAATGCTTCTTTATAACGATCAGCTCGCAAGCGCAGAGCCGGTAGATTAGCTTTAGCTTTATCGTAGGCTGCCTGAAAAGGAGCGGGATCAATCTGATAAAGCACTTGTCCTGCCTTGACTTCAGAGCCTTCGGTAAATAAGCGTTTTTGGATAAGGCCGTTAACCTGGGGCCGGATTTCAGCAATAAGAAAAGCAGCTGTACGGCCAGGCAATTCCTTTGTCAATACCAGGCGCTCTGCCCGCATTGTTACCACCCCAACCTCAGGCCTATTCTGCTGTGCCCCCCCAGGCCCCTGGGAACCGCATCCAGCCAATAAAAATCCAGCAATAATAATAAATACCCATTTCATTCGCATCTATTCATTCCTTTCAAATAATGCCATAATTAACCTATATTATGAACACTACATCATCATATGAACAATTGTTCATAAATAAAATATACCATTCATAATTGATTTTGTCAAGGCTATTTTCTTAATTTAACTTAACCGAAAATAGCTTAAAGCGGGAATTATGACTTTGCGGCGCCGTTTAAAAAAAGCCTGAGTATTAAACCGGATAAATTAACCAGGCTGCCTCTATTACTATCCTTCTCCTGAAGCCATTTCATAATAATCGTTTTTACAATAGCGCTGAAAACATCTGCCAGCCTCTCCGTTTCAAAATCAGCGCTGACTACCCCCTGTTTTTGCGCTTCTTTTAACAGGCTGGTTGTATATAAATGCATTTCTAGCGCGGTATTAGATTTTAAAAGGTTCTTCTCCGCGAATAGTTCATTTTCATCCGAAATAAATATCCTGAAAAAATCCTGGTTATTCTCAAAGAAAACCAGGGCTTCTTTTACATGGATCTCAAGCTTTTTTCTGGCGTCTTTTACCTGGCTTGCCTTCTCTTTGGCTATAGATAACAGGTCTTTCATCTTTTCTTCAAGCAAGGCGAAATACAGGGCGTCCTTATCTTTAAAATACAGATAAACAGTTCCGGAGGCGTATTGGGCTTCTTTGGCGATATCCCTTATTGTCGCTTTATGGTATCCTCTTAAAGCAAATATATGCTCTGCCGCTTTCAAAATGTCTGTCCGGCGTATTTGTTTATCTCTTTCTTTCCTGCTTAATATTTTCATTTTCTCCCTCAAAGATTATTATCTGATTTATGAACAACAGTTCACAAATAGAATATACCATTCATTTTACTATTTTTCAAGGGATTTTTTCTAAAGGGGGGGGTTACTTCAAGACTCTGCGGCCATTCTAATATTTTTTCTAATACACGCTATAAGTTCTCCTACGGTTACCGTCTTTGCTAAAAGCGCGTATCCTCTGGTAAAACTTGGCTGGCAGCTGGACTCTTCTTCTCTTACTATTGCAGTCAAAAAGACAACAGGAGTGTCTTGTATACTCTTATCATCCCTTATCATAGAAACAACGTCGCCGCCGTCAACATCCGGCATTACTATATCAAGTAATACCAAATCCGGCTTTAGCTCTCTGACCAGCCTGATGCCGGTGTTCCCGTTTGTTGCCGTATATACCTCAAACTCGCCTGTCTTTTCTATGTTTTTCTTAACCAGATTACAAAAATTCTCTTCATCATCAATAATCAATATTTTCTTTTTATTCATTTGTTCCCTCCTCATTGGAAATTTTTAAAGTAACGGTTATCCTAGTCCCTTTTTTCACCTGGCTTTTGACCTCTATCAGCCCTTTGTGCATAATAATAATATTCTGGCTCACGGATAACCCAAGGCCGGTCCCTTTGCCCGGGCCTTTTGTAGTAAAGTAAGGGTCAAAAATTCTTTTCAGGTTCTCTTCAGAAATCCCCATCCCCGTATCTTCAATTTCAACAACAAGGACATTTTCTCCGGCTTCAAAAAGATTATCCTGCCTGCCATCCATGCTTTTCTTGGCTTCTTCCAGCCGTTTCAGAAAACTACGGATAGTGAGTCTTCCTCCTTCAGGCATTGCGTGGATCGCATTCATAAACAGATTAATGAATACCTGCATCAGTTTATTTTTGTCTAGTAAAACCTGCGGCAAGCCTTCCTGGATTTCCCTGGTTACTTCAATATTCTTTAACTCTGTTTTGACCAGGCTTAAAGAGTTATCTAATATAGAGCCGATATGCTCTGGATGTAATTCCAGTTTAGAAGCCCTGGAATAATCCAAAAGCGAGATTACGATTTTATCCGCCCTTTGCGCGCTCTGTTTAATTATGGATAAAGTCTCGCGCGGCTCTTTTTCCTGTGGAGATATTATTTGTTCCAGGTAAGCCACTCCCTGCATTATGATTCCTATAGGATTTCTCATTTCATGGGCTACACCGCTGGCCAATTGGCCGATAGCCCTGAGTTTCTCCGATTGGATTAACTTATCCTGCATTTCTTTTAATTCATCATAAGCTATTTTGAGTTCTTCCGCTCTCTTAACCGCCTGTTCGTAGAGCCGGGCGTTCTGCAGGGCAATCGCGCCCATACGAACAATATCCATAACTATTGATACCTCTTGCTGCGTGAAAGGCCCGGGTATCCTCTTATCAGAGACGTGCAATACGCCCAAAACTTCATTCTTATATATGAGCGGCGCGCTTATAAATGTTTTTTGTAAAAACTCCTCTTTTTTCAGCTTGCTCAAATATGTATCTTGCGCCAAATCAGGCACAA
>JAQTVG010000066.1 GCA_028706895.1 Candidatus Omnitrophota bacterium | reverse complement strand
AAGGTAACGAGGGAGAGGGTGCGCCAAATTGAAGCAAAGGCATTAAAGAAACTCAGGCACCCTACGCGCTCAAGAAGGCTGCGCAGCTTTCTTGATATGACCCTTGTGCATCAAAGAGAGTAAAATACGCTAGCCATATTTTAGTTTAACGGCAAAGAAGCCCATTTTAGTTTAAAATGGGCTTCTTTGCTATAGAAGGAGGCAGGGTTATTTTTTTCTAATTGATATCCTTTTTGGATTCTGGTATTATATAAAGACCATAATGCGAAAAGAAGAATTATACAAGCGGATTAAAGTCGCGGGTATGATATCGTTTATTCCTGTAATGTTAGCCGCGGGCCCCTTTATGGGGTATATCGCGGGCGATTACCTGGTAAAAAAGACGGGCGTGGGCTATATTTTATTTGTCTGTATAGGGATAGGGTTTATAGCCAGCATAACCGAAGTAATCAAGATTATCAGGCTCGTTACAAAGTTAACCGATAAATCTTCCGGATGAGTGATACCCTAAAAAAATCTATAAAATTAACCATTCTCCTGTTTTTGGCCGCGGCTTTAGTTTTACTGCTTATGGACAAGCCGCGCTTCGCGTTGGGGCTGGTGGTTAGCTCTGCCTGGTCTATAATAAACTTTGTGCTTTTAATAAAGATATTGGAGATCGCGATATTGCATAGAAATAAGGAGAAACTTACCCTTATACTGCTGGTTAAATTTCCGCTCCTTTACCTGGCCGGATTTTTTATTCTGACTTCAAAATTTTTCCCGGCCTATAGTTTGGTTTTGGGCCTGGGTTCCATTTTGTTGATAGCCGGGGGCAATGCCATATGGCCGAAACACACATAGCTCAACCGGAACTGCCTAACCTGGTAGGGCTCTTAGCTGATAAATTAGGGCACTCCGGCTTGGCAAAATATCTTTATCTTTGGGAGAATGTTATATTTTCCCTGGTTGTCGTGTGCGTAATTTCTTTAATCGCGTATATGGCTTCCAGAAAGAAAAAATTAATCCCTGACAGGTTTCAAAACGCGTGCGAAGTGTGCGTGGGAGGTATAGATGATTTTGTCTGCGGTATCCTTGGCCCTAAAGGAAGAAGATTTACGCCTTTTATAGGCACGCTCTTTATTTACATTATATTTATGAATCTTTTTGGCCTTGTCCCCTTTATGAAATCTCCTACGTCCAGCTGGTCCACGACTTTGGCCCTGGCAATATGTGTTTTTATTTATGTGCAATACTCCGCTATCCGCGAGTTGGGGTTCTTGGGTTATTTGGACCATATGCTTGGCAGGCCCAGGGGTTTCCTGGCATTCTCGGTCTTTATACCATTAATGATGTTTGTTTTGCATATTGTTTCGGAGCTAGTCAAGCCAATCAGCTTGTCTTTGCGTTTAAGAAGCAATATCTGGGGTGATGATATGCTTTTAGCGGTTTTGGCCGGCATGGGTATCGGCGGCATACCGCTTTTTATTTTTAGCGCATTGCTGGCTATCCTGGCTTCGGTTGTGCAGGCAGTAGTCTTTAGCCTTTTAAGTACAATATATTTTGCTTTGGTATTAACTCACGAAGAGTAACCAAATACGAAGGGGAGGAAAAAATGGATTACAAGGCAGTATTAGCTTTAGCAATACCGTTTGGATTAGGCATAGTGGGAGTCGGTTCTGCCCTGGCATTAGGCCGCGCAGTTGCCGCAGCGATGGAAGCTACAGGCAGGCAGCCGGAAGCAGCAACCAAAATATTAATCAATATGGCAACCGGTTGCGCTTTTATTGAAGCTTTGACAATTTATGCCCTGGTATTTGCATTTGTCTTGGCAGGGAAAATATAATTACATAATCTTAAGGCAAAGATATGGAATTATTAAAAATGTTAAGCGCGAATGAAATTATCGCGCAGGTTTTAGGCTTTCTCCTGTTGCTTTTTCTTTTGCGCATATTCGCATGGAAGCGGATTCTTGGGCTTTTGGACGAGCGTAAGGAGAAAATACGGCTTGACTTTAAGAATATAGAGGATGCTAAGGCGGAAATTGAAAGGCTAAAATCGGAATATGCTTCAAAAATTGACGGGATTGAAGCAACCGCTGAAGATAAAATTAAAGAAGCAACCGCCGAAGGCAAAAAGATAATAGATGAAGTAAGAAAAAAGGCGCATGAAGAAGCGCAGGATATAATCGATAGCGCTAAAAAGAATATCGGCTACGAGCTTTCTAAAGCCAAGGAAGAATTAAAGGATGAAATCGTTGACTTGACCGTAAAAGCCACTGAAAACCTGATACGCGAGAAACTGACAGGCGATATGGATAAGAAATTGGTTGAGGATTTTCTGGATAAGCTGGATAAAATATGATTAAAGATGAAATAGTCGCAAAAAGATACGCCGACGCCTTTGCGGGCTTTATGAAAGAGACCGTAGGCCTTGAAAAAGGGCTTGAGGATTTAAAAGACCTGAAGTCTTCCGTTATCCGTAATAATCCCGAATTCATACATTTTTTAGAGAGCCAGGAAATAACCTATTCAGAGAAATGCGATTTTATTGACAAGGTAGTAAGGGACGGGTTTTCCGAAGAACTCAGGGAATTCTTAAAATTGCTTTTACGAAAAGAGCGGATAAATAAACTCGCCGATATTATGGAATACCTGAGGATTACGTATTCGTATATGGGCGAGGAGGACGTGTTATTAAAAACCAGCTTTCCTTTAGATATTGAATTAATCAGGACCATAGAACAAAGATTGGAACGTAAGTTTCAAAAGAAATTTAAATTTTATATAGACTTGGACGGCGAACTCCTGGGCGGGGTGCAGGTAATAATCAGGAATACCGTAATTGACGGTTCTGTAAGGCGCCGCCTTGATGAACTTAAAGAAAAATTAATTAAGATAAGGGTTTAATATGGCATTAAAACCGGAAGAAGTAACTTCTATAATAAAAAAAGAATTAGAAAAATACCAGGCGCGCCTGCGGGTCGAGTCAATAGGTACTGTTATACAGGTAGGCGACGCGATCGCGCGTATATACGGCCTTGATGACGTTATGGTCGGTGAAATAGTCCAGTTTTCCGAAAAGGTTATGGGTATGGTCCTTAACCTTGAAGAAGACAGCGTAGGCGTTGTTATTTTTGGGACCGATAATCCGGATAAGGACATAAAAGAAGGCGATATCGTAAAACGGACCGGAAAAATTGTACAGGTGCCGGTAGGAGAGGCGCTTGTAGGGCGGGTGGTTAATGCGCTTGGACGGCCCATAGACGGTAAAGGCGCTGTAAAAGCAGAGAAATACAGGCCTATTGAATCAAGAGCGCCTAATGTCGTAGAGCGCCAGCCGGTTAAAGAATCCCTGGAAACAGGCATCAAGGCTATAGATTCAATGACGCCCATAGGAAGGGGCCAGCGCGAACTTATAATCGGGGACAGACAGACGGGTAAAACCGCAATTGTCATTGATACTATAATTAATCAGAAGAATAAGGATGTGTATTGTATTTATGTCGCGATAGGCCAGAAGTTATCCAGCATTGTTACTGTTTCCAAGATTTTGGAAAAATACGGGGCGATGGATTATACGACTATTGTCAGCGCTTCCAGCCGCGCTTCCGCATCTTTGCAATATTTAGCGCCATATTCCGGATGCGCAATTGCTGAGGAAGTTATGTATTCCGGAAAAGATGTGCTTATTATCTATGATGACTTGACAAAACATGCGCAGGCATATCGTCAGTTATCTCTTCTTTTACGAAGGCCACCGGGCAGGGAAGCTTACCCGGGAGACATATTTTATTTACACTCAAGGCTCCTGGAGAGGGCGGCGAAATTAAATGATAAGCTTGGAGGAGGGTCGTTGACGGCAATACCTATAATTGAGACCCAGGCAGGGGATATTACCAGCTACATCCCGACCAATGTTATTTCTATCACGGACGGCCAGATATATTTAGAGAATGACCTTTTTTACGCAGGCGTTAAACCCGCGATAAATGTGGGCTTGTCTGTTTCCCGTGTGGGTGGTAAAGCGCAGATAAAGGCAATGATGCAGGTAGCTTCTAAATTGCGCCTTGATTTAGCGCAATACAGGGAGCTGGCGGTATTCACGCAATTCGGGACAGACCTGGATAAATCAACCCAAATGCAGCTGACGCGCGGGGCAATTATGGTTGAGATATTGAAGCAGGAACAATATAATCCTCTGCCGGTTTCAAAGCAGGTGATGATTATTTATGCCGGCACCAAGGGCTTTTTGGACGATATGCCTTTACCCGCGATCAAGAAACTTGAAAGCGAGTTTGTAAAATATATTGATAAGAATTACCAGGCAATTGATAAAGAAATAAATGAAAAGAAAGAACTAAGCGATGAATTAACGAAAAAAATGGATAACGCAATTATCTCATTTAAGAAGGAATTTCAAGGGCAGATTAAAACCTGATGCAGTCGCTAAAAAACATAAAAAACAGGATACGGGTCATAGAGAATACCCACAAGGTCACCGACGCCATGGAGAGGATATCGGTTACAAAATTAAGGCGCGTTGAGGCTTCCTTGTTTGCGATAAAACCGTATTTCTCGCATTTGGATTCGCTCTTGCATAATTTTATCGGCAGCGCAAGATTTGTTGCAAATCCTTTTTTGGAAGAAAGGCCCCTGAAGCAAAAAATAGGTTTATGCGTTATAACCTCGGATAGCGGATTGTGCGGCCTGTATAACAACAATATTATACGCCAGGCGGAGGAGTTTATAAGAAATGAGGGCAGGGAGAGGGTAAAGCTTATTTTGATAGGAGGGAAGGGCTTCAAATATTTTAAAAACCGCGGCATAGAGATATTAAAAACCTATGCCGATTTACACGGGAAATACCGTAGGGAAATTTCTGAAGAGATCACCGGCTATTTAACCGGCATATTCTTATCCGGAGAAGTTGATGAAGTCCACGTGGCCTACACGCGTTACGAGACTGCTTTAATACTTAAGCCCGTTGTAAGAAAATTCCTCAATATGGACGGTAATTATAAAGATAATGCCGCGGCCGATTATATATTGGAGCCGGGCGCAGATAGGATTATAGAAGAGCTTCTGCCAAAATATATTTCGATGAGTTTTAGCTATATTCTTTTGGAGGCATTTACATCAGAACACTCCTCAAGGAGTGTCGCGATGAAGATGGCAACGGATAACGCCGAAGAATTATTAAAAACGCTTGTGTTATTAAGGAATAAGGTAAGGCAGACGTATATTACCCAGGATATGATGGAAATAATTGCTTCTTCGGAGGCATTGAAAGGATAATCTCATGGCTGAGGGAAAGATTGTTCAGGTTATAGGGCCGACTGTTGATATAAGATTTCCGGAAAAGGAATTGCCTCAGCTTTTTAATGCTATAAAAATCAACTATCCTGAGGGGAATATTGATTTGACGCTGGAAGTAGCGCAGGATATAGGAAATAACATCGTGCGCTGTATTGCTTTGGGTTCTACTGATGGCCTGGCCAGAGGCATGGCCGCGATAGATACGGGTTTGCCTATAACTGTGCCCGTGGGCAGGCAGACGTTGGGCAGGATATTCAACTTATTAGGTGAGCCGATTGACGGCAAGGGCGCGCTCGCAAATCCCGGGCAGCGTAACCCCATACACAGGCCTTCTCCTAATTTTGAGGAACAGCTGCCCGTTTCCTCTCTGTTAGAGACCGGCTTGAAGGTCATTGATTTATTGGCGCCTATCCCCAAGGGCAGCAAGGTCGGCATGTTCGGCGGCGCCGGGGTTGGTAAGACCGTTATTGTAATGGAACTCATCAGGACCATTGCGACGGAACACGGAGGCGTTTCGGTATTTGCCGGAGTAGGAGAGAGGACGCGCGAAGGAAACGAGCTATGGCTGGAATTGAATTCATCGGGAGTAGTTAATAACAGCGCTCTTGTGTTTGGGCAGATGAATGAGCCGCCGGGGGCAAGATTGCGCGTAGGTTTGTCTGCTTTGACAATCGCAGAATATTTCCGTGACGAAGAGAGAAAAGATGTGCTGTTATTCATTGATAATGTCTTTAGGTACATCCAGGCCGGCTCAGAAGTTTCAACGCTTCTCGGGCGTATGCCTTCCGCGGTAGGAGATCAGCCGAACTTGCTATCGGAAGTCGCGCAATTAGAGGAGAGGATAGCTTCTACGAGAAACGGCTCAATTACTTCTATACAGGCAATTTATGTTCCTGCGGATGACTTGACGGACCCGGCTCCGG
>JAQTVG010000065.1 GCA_028706895.1 Candidatus Omnitrophota bacterium | reverse complement strand
GAATATTTCGCGTATATGAATGCTTTGGCAGGAGAGCACATATTTACCAAGGCAGGCAGGGGCGAACAAGCCGCAAAAACAGCCAAGAGCGATAAGGAAGCCGTGAATATGGGTATAGGATTCGAGAAAGATTCTATTATTTTTTATGAAGGCATAAAGAAAATGGTGCCGGACTACGATATTAAGATTATTGATGAGCTGATTATACAGGAAGAAGGCCACTTAAGGCAGCTTTCGGACCTAAAGAAAGAGTTTTTGGCCTGATAAAGAGGAGAGATATATGGATAAAAAAATATTAGTGTATAGCACCCCTACTTGCCCCTATTGCATCAGGACCAAGCAGTTTTTAAAAGAGAACAATATTGTTTTTGAAGATATGGATGTATCTACTAACCAGGCCGCAGGCGAAGAAATGGTCCGTAAATCCGGACAGATGGGCGTGCCGGTTTTGGATATAGGCGGTGAGATTATAGTCGGTTTTGACAGAGAGCGGATAAAAACAGCCTTAGGATTATAGAATAGGTTTTCCGCTGTGTGTTTTGCCGAGGCATATTTTCGCAGCACCGCTCGAAATTCCCCAGCGTGGAATTTCTCGCTTCAGGAAAATTCTCGCTCTGCCCGATAATATTATAGCGTGGCAACCGTGCCCGCTCGAATTTTCTAGATGCTGCTTAAAATATGCCTCGGCAACACGCTAAGTTTATAGTAAATTCAAAAGTTCTTCAGATTTGCTTAGCGGATGACAAGGCTGTTTTCGGACAGCATGTAGTTTATGCGAGCGGCCAGGGTTCACCCGCTATCAGGATATAAGTGAGAGCGAGCGTAAACTCCAAGTGAGTCCCGCCTCGGTGGGGCGGGACGAACGGTGCTGGAGAAAAATAGACTTGGCATACGCTAAAATAGGATGTAATTATGTATGACTTAATCATTATCGGCGCAGGGCCGGCCGGCATAACAGCCAGCGTATATGCGGCCCGCAAAAGGATGAATTTAGTGGTTATTACCGGGGATATCGGCGGCCAGGCTGCCTGGAGCGGGGATATAGAGAATTATACGGGATACCAGTTTATAACCGGGCCGGAACTGGCGGCAAAATTTGAAGAGCATATGCGTAAATTTGATATCGCCTTGAAAGAAAATGAAGCCGTAACAGAGCTTGAAAAAATAGGCGATAAGATTTTAGTTAAGACTGATAAGGCCAGCTATGAAGCCAAAACAGCGATAATCGCCTCCGGAAAAAGGTCAAAGGAGCTAAACGTCCCCGGGGAAAAAGAGTTTAAGAACAAAGGCCTGACTTACTGTGCTACTTGCGACGCCCCTTTATTCAGCGGCAAGGATGTGGCGGTTATCGGCGGAGGAAATTCCGCTTTGGATGCGGTTTTACAGCTGACTAAAATTGCCAAGCGTGTTTATGTCATTAATATTACTTCAACTCTCGGCGGAGACGCTATTATGCGGGAGAAAATCAACGAGAGTAAAAATGTTCAGGTATTTAATAATGCGCAGGTAACTGCTGTCCTCGGCGATAAGATGGTTAACGGGATCAAGATAAAAACAAATAATAATGAAGAGCAATTAAATGTTGGCGGCATATTTGTAGAAATAGGCCTTGTGCCGAATTCGGGGTTTCTAAAGGGAATAGAATTAAATGAATATGGAGAGGTCAAGGTGAATTGCCGCAACGAAACCAATATCCCCGGCATATTCGCCGCAGGCGATGTTACCGATGTGCCGGAAAAACAGATTATTATTGCCGCAGGAGAAGGTTCTAAGGCCGCACTGAGCGTTTTCAGGTACCTGGCCAGCCATAAATTATAGAAGCCATAGACTATGTTTGATTTTAAGACAGTAAAAAGCAGGATTTTAAAGGCAAAAAATATAATTATCTCCGGGCACGTAAACCCCGACGGAGATTCTATAGGTTCTTTGTTATCTTTAGGGCTGGGCCTGGAAAAGCTGGGTAAAAATGTATATATGGTTAGTGTTGACGGCGTGCCTAAGAGGTATCGTTTTCTCCCCGGGGCAAACCGCATTACCAGGCATACGGATAGGCCTGTGGATTTAGCTATAGCCGTAGACTGCAGCAATAAAGAGATACTGGGGCATACCTACAAAATCTTTAAAAATGCCAAAGACATATTGGATATTGACCACCATGAATTTAAACGCCCCTTCGGCAATCTGTTTCTGGTAGATTATAAGGCAGCCGCAGTGGCAGAATTGATTTATTTGCTCCTGGGGGAGCTAAAAATTGATATAGATAAAGATATGGCGGAAAACTTATTAACCTCTATTATTGTAGAAACGAATTCTTTCAGATTACCAAGCATAAGGCCCCTAACCTTTGAAATATGCAAAGAATTAATAAAGAAAGGCGTAGATTTTTATAAATTAGTAGATATGGTATTCTGGTCCAGGACTAAAGAATCGGCAATACTCACCGGCATATGCCTTACAAGGTGCAAATTTATTGAAGGCAATAGGCTTGCCTGGTCAATAATAAGGAAGAAGGATTTTGAGCTGATAAAGGGGGAAGACGAAGATATAGACGGGGCCGCAGATGAAATACGTTCTATCCAGGGTGTTGAAATAGTGGTTTTGTTTAGAGAGAAGAGCGATAAATCTTTAAGGGTCAGTTTAAGGTCAAAAGATAAAATAAATGTAGCCAGCATCGCCGAATATTATAAAGGCGGGGGGCATTTTGATATCGCGGGCTGCTCCATACCCAATAATCAAAAATCAATAAGAAAGCTTTTGGCTATGGCAAGAGGGTTATTGCAATGAGCGCTAAAATTTTCTTAAAAAAAACTTGACATTTTTGTTATTTAGCTTATACTCTACTATTATGATAGAGATTATAGAGAAAGAGGCATATGCGTATAACCTATAGAGGGGATTATGCCCTCAAGACAATTTTGGACCTGGCTTTACATTACCATAATAGCCCTGTGACTATCCATAACCTGGCTTTGCGCGCGGACATACCGATAAAGTTTTTAGAGCAAATATTATTGGATTTAAAAAAGGGCGGTTTTGTAGAAAGCCGGCGCGGTAAAATCGGCGGTTACATGCTGGCTAAGCCTCCGTCAAAGATTAAGCTGGGCCAGATTATCAGGTTTATGGACGGCGAGATTTCGCCTATTGCATGCGTGGATAATAATTATAAAAGATGCAGCCATATAAGTAAATGCGCCTTTAGGAGCATATGGCAGAAGGTAGCTGATAGCACCTCGCGCATTGTTGACAATATTACTTTTGAAGATTTAGTAAAGAAGAATAAGAATTTAACCTCTAAATTTACTTACCAGATTTAGAAAGGCATATGAAAATAGCCAAGGATATTACTGAGCTTATAGGAAAGACTCCTCTGGTGCGTTTAAATAAGGTAACCCGTGGCTGCCTGGCTGAAGTAGCAGCCAAGCTGGAATTTTATAATCCCTGTTCTTCAGTAAAAGACAGGATTGGCCTGAGTATGATTGAACAGGCGGAAAAAGAAGGCAGGATTAATAAAGATACCATAATTGTAGAGCCGACTTCGGGGAATACGGGCATTGCCCTGGCTTTTGTTTGCGCGGTTAAAGGGTATAAGCTGGTTTTGACTATGCCTGAAACAATGAGTATAGAGCGCCGCAAGCTCCTGTCCGCTTTTGGCGCGGAAATTATTTTAACGCCCGGCAGCGAAGGCATGTCCGGCGCAGTTAAAAAAGCAGAAGAATTGGCAAGAAACACCCGGCGTTATTTTATGCCCCAGCAGTTCAATAACCCTGCTAATCCAGAAATACACCGTCGTACTACAGCTAAAGAGATATGGGAGGATACTGACGGAAAGGTTGATGTTTTTGTTGCAGGCGTAGGTACAGGCGGCACAATTACCGGTATCGCAGAAATGCTGAAAGGGAAGAAGCCCTCTGTGCGTGTTATTGCGGTTGAACCTTCAGATTCGCCAGTGTTATCCGGAGGAAAACCAGGAGCGCATAAAATCCAGGGTATAGGCGCGGGTTTTATCCCTAATGTTTTGAATACCGGGATTATTGATGAGGTGATACAGGTTTCCAATGAGAATGCGATAGAAACAGCTAAGGCGTTGGCGGTAAAAGAAGGTATCCTGGCTGGCATTTCTTCCGGAGCAGCTGTTTCTGCCGCCGTTCAGGCAGGCCAGCGCAAGGAAAACAAAGGAAAACTTATTGTGGTTATACTGCCGGATACAGGCGAAAGATACCTTAGCACAGATTTATTTATATAACAAGAAATTAACACCCAGCCATATCGGCACCTTGCCTTAATGGATGGCAAGTGCGCCCTTCGTGGGTAGATTGGCTGGTACGCCCTTTCTGGGCAGGGAGTAAAATATGAAAGAAAAAGTAGAGCAGGCCTTAAACAAAATTCGCCCCATGCTGATGGCTGACGGCGGGAACGTGGATTTGGTAGAAGTTACTGCAGACGGCGTAGTGAAATTAAAACTTACCGGCGCATGCGGATGCTGCCCGATGAGCCAGATGACGCTGAAAATGGGCATTGAGAAGATGCTAAAGCAAGAGGTTCCGGAAATAAAAGAGGTGGTTGCAATTTAGGCCGTGAATATAAAAAGGAAAGTGAGTATAATAAAATATGCGAACTATAAAAGAAATAAACGCAAAGATTAAAAAAGGCGAAGCGGTAATCGTTACTGCCGAAGAAATAATTGATTTGGTTAAAAATAAAGGCATTAAGAAAGCGGCTGAAGAAGTGGATGTCGTCACTACCGGCACGTTCGGCCCAATGTGTTCAAGCGGCGCCTATTTTAACATCGGCCATTCTAAACCCAGGATTAAACTGGGCGGAGGCACCTGCACGCTTAATGATGTCCCTGCTTACTGCGGTTTCGCGGCAGTAGATGTTTATCTGGGGGCAACTGCTACGCCTAATGATGACCCGCTTAATAGAGTCTTCCCCGGTGAATTCAGGTATGGTGGAGGCCATGTTATCCAGGAGATAGCCGCAGGCCGCGATGTAAGATTAAAAGCTACTGCCTACGGGACAGACTGCTATCCGCGCAAGAATTTAGAGACCTACATAAATATCAAAGACCTGAATGAAGCGGTATTATTTAATATACGCAACTGTTATCAAAATTATAACGTGGCGGTTAATTTATCAGACAAGATGATTTATACCTATATGGGAGCCTTAAAGCCAAAATTAGGTAATGCCAACTATTGTTCGGCAGGGCAGCTTTCTCCGCTTTTAAAAGACCCGCTTTATAAAACAATAGGTATCGGGACGAAAATATTTTTAGGCGGAGGAATAGGATATGTCGCTTGGCAGGGCACACAGCATAATCCGGCGGTAAAAAGAAAAGATAACGGGGTGCCTCAGGCGCCCGCAGGAACTTTAGCGGTAATCGGCGATTTAAAACAAATGAAAGCAGAATGGCTTGTGGGCACAAGCATGCTCGGTTATGGAGCTACTTTAAGTGTGGGCATAGGCGTTCCTATACCTATATTAAATGAAGAGATTGCTCAATTTGCGGCGATTAAAGATGAAGAGATATTCACCCAGATAGTTGATTACAGCAGTGATTATCCGAATATGGTCTCCGCGAGCCTTGGCGAGGTAAATTACACCCAGTTAAAATCCGGCAAGATCACTATCCGGGGTAAAGACGTATCTACCGGTAATTTATCCAGCTATTCTAAGGCGCGGGAAATCGCGGAGGAATTAAAATCCTGGATTAAAAAAGGCGATTTTACCTTAAGCGAACCTGTTGCGCCTTTACCGGGGAAGGAATCCGGTTATGCTTTTAAACCTTTAAAGGAAAGGCCGATAAAATGAACAAGGCAGATAAAACTATTTCCAAGAGAATTGTATTGCATTTTCCGCACCGGTTGGTTGACCAGCCTATTGTCTATAAGCTGGTTAAGGATTATGATTTGCGGTTTAATATCCTTAAGGCTTACGTTACGCCGCAGGAAGAAGGCCTTATGGTTTTGGAATTGATTGGGAAAGAAGAAAATTTTAATAAAGGCACTGAATATCTTGAGTCCTGCGGAGTAAAAATCCAGCCTTTAAGCCAGGATGTCATACGCAATGAAGCCAAGTGCACTGATTGCGGCGTATGCGTACCTATATGCCCTACCGGCGCATTAGTAGTTGACCCTCTCACGCGCAAAGTCCATTTTTACGACCATAAATGCATTGCCTGTGAGCTCTGCGTTAAAATATGCCCTACCCGCGCAATGGAAGTGCGTTTTTAAAGATGGCTTTAGA
>JAQTVG010000064.1 GCA_028706895.1 Candidatus Omnitrophota bacterium | reverse complement strand
CACTTAACTGCCTTTAACCCTTGGACGAAAGATATGTATATCTGACTAGCTGCTTGCAAAGGAACAGCTATGGCAATAATTACAAAGAGGGTATATAAAGTTACGTTATTTAATAAAACCAGTGATAGTTTCTTTGAGAAAAGTATTGTAAATAAACAAATTGGCAAACCCAAAGATAAAACAACTCTTATAGCAGACTGCAATATCTTTTTTAGGTGAATATATCTATTCGGGAAATCATGGGATTCAGCTACATACTTTGTAACTGCCTGGCTCATGCCAAAAGAAGAAATCGCGTTAGAAGTATTCAGATAACTAGACAACTGCGCTACAATACCTAATCCAACAGGCCCCAAAGATAGCGCCAGGAATTTATTTTTAACCAAGCCTGTAATTATCGTTAAAAGGGTAGCGGTTCCCAATATTGAAGAAACTTTAAATATATTCTTCATCTCCGCAATGAATATCTTAAACCAATGCTTAATTCTTCTGTTATATTTTTCATAGTTTTTTGTATGGAAATCGGCAGATAAAGAAAGAAAATGTATGCGAGCATTTTTATAAACTGCGCTGCCGATAATTTTATATCCTTGTGCCAATTGTTTTTGATTACATATGAAAAATTCACCCACGCCACAATTTCTCTGCTCATTTTATTTCTTAACCAAACGAATCTTTTTGCAGGCATATCTGCAAATGTAAAATCATCTGTCTCAACGTATAAGGTGTTGAGGTCGTTCCAATCTTGCGGCCTGCGTATAATTTTTCTATCAATAAGTTCTTTAAAAAAACCTGTCCCCGGAAGAGGGTAAAACTTTGAAATAAATATCCTATCCGGCCTGGCCTTTTTTAAAAAATCTATCGTCTGCTGGAAATCTCTTTCGCTCTCTCCGGGAGAGCCGATAATGATATTCGACTCTACGGTAAGTGCCTGACGCTTGGCAAGTTCAACAGCCTCAATATTCTTATTCACGCTTAAACTTTTATTCATCCTCTTTAATGTTACCTCAGAACCAGACTCAGAACCAAAAACAACATGGATACAGCCGGCCTTTTTTAATACCGACAGTAGCTCTATGTCTACTCTATCCGAACGCAGGTTTACGATAAACTTAAGATGTTTATTTATCCCACGTTCTATTATCTTATTGCAAATCTGTATGACCCTTTCTCTATGCAATGAGAATATATCATCACTAAAAGATACGCCTGTGATTTTAAATCTTCCCATCAGATACTCGATCTCGCTAATCACCCTATCGGGAGAATGGTAACGTATGTATCCTTTACCATAAATGTCGAGTAATTCTGGGCTCTGACAGAAAGCACATTGATAAGGGCAACCGCGGGAAGTCATCATGGTAACGGTACGCATATAATCACCACGCATCATGGAAATACCCGGCTGAAAGTAAAAATCCTGGTCCAGTAAATGCCATGCTGGATAGGGTAATGTATCCAGATTTTCTACAAGAGGCTGGCTTGGATTTTCGGAAAAACCTCCGCCCTCTTTTCGATATGTTATCCCTCTTATCTTATCCCAGGGTAAACCTTCGGCTAATTCCAGCATTGTAACTTCGCCTTCTCCCCGACAAACAATATCTATATTCCCACACTGCTCTAAGGTGTATATTGAAAGGGAGGTAGCGTGCCTGCCTCCGATTACTATGGGTATTTTAGGATAAGCTGATTTTATTATATTTGCCGTCCTGTAGGCATCCATTATCACTGGCGTGGTTGCAGTCAAACCAATCATATATGGACTAAACTCTTCTATCTCGCTCAACATAAGTCTATTTACTCTATCGAGCTCTTTCTTTGAATCAGGATACCTTGGTCCAGACAATAATCTTTTTTCTAAGATTCTTACCTTATGCCCCCCTTGTTCTAAAGTCGAGGCAATATAGGCAAGCCCTAACTGTGGCCAACGTGCGTAATAATCACCCGGGTAATTACACGCCTGTACCAGAGGAGAAATTAATAAAATTCTCATCTTTTAGAGTTAAACCTCTTTTTTGAGAAGCTTAAAGCGTGCATAAATAACTCCGGTAATATTAAAGGATAAAGGAATACGGATTTGATTCCCGCAAATAACATCTGTGGCAACTTTCGTTCTTTCAAATATGCATCAATAAGGCTGATGTGAAGTTCGGCCAGGCGTTTATTCGCCTTAATCCCTAATCTCTTGCGGATAAAACTATTCTTACGTAAAATGTCTTGGCGGCATTTTATCCTTTCTAAATACAGGCAATGGTTATCAGAAAGACTGCCACGATGGATCCTGTAACCAGCCAAAGCTTCGTTGTGGTAATATATCGCACGGGAATTATATACGCTGAGCCTAAGAAAGAAATCCTCATCCCAAGCTATCTTATAATTGGTATCCAAAAAACCCGTCTCTTTTGTAATATCTTTTCTAAATACTGCCCCACAACTGTGTATTCCATGAAAAAATACATATTCAAAATCCTTGAACCCGGAAGAAAGCACTATATTGCGATGGTCTATTACTGTCTGAAAAAAAGTCTCCTCATAAATTTTGTTTCCCAGTAAGTCAATACAATATACATCGCAGGTAAATATAGATAATTCGGAGTTTGATTCTAGCGTATTTACCGCGGTTTCAACGCAATCACGCTCAATTAAAATATCATCGCTATCCAACAACCCTATAAATTCTCCTTTAGCATAAGACAAACCCAAATTCCTGGAATAGGCCACCCCGCGATTGCTATTATTTTTGATATATTTCACTACGCCGCTAAATTTGCTCCTTACCATACCTTCTGTGCCGTCGGTAGAAGCATCATCTATCACAATTATCTCTATATTCTTATAACTCTGTGCTAACAAACTGCCTATAGCCTGCTCTAATAAATTCGCACGATTGAAACTCGGGACCAAGAAACTAACAATGGGCAGGCTCTTAGAATTCATTTCTATTCTACTTTTCCCCCGGTAATTTGCCTCTATGGGATAGTATGTTCTGCCTCAGCATATCCCATTCCAAGAATGAAAATAACAATACAAAACTGATACCAGGAAGCAACATTCTAAAACCGTAATTCTCTATTTGGCCAAACGCAATTAGGGGGACATAGTGGAAAAATATGTATAAATGTGTTGTTATTTCCCATAATTGCATTCTTTTCTTATTTCTAATACAAGAAAATAGGTAAGTAAAATACCCCATCCACATCAGGACCCAATGAGGCCGCAAACGATAAAACGATACTTTAACCTGCAGGAACCCTAAACAAAATACAATCTTCTTTAGGAAATAATCTAAAAAAAGCAATGGTTTCTGAAACACATATTCCGCATAAGCTGCGATATCCCGGCTCATATGCAGTTTTGTGTATAGAAAGTTCGTGTTTATTTTTGATAAATCTACTGATTCCGGTATAGGGTTAACTATCCTTAAATATGCCATGGACTGTCCTTGCGCAGGCAAGAAGATAAATTTATGGCAGACTAAATAATTCCTTATGCCCAGTAACGACGCAGTTAAGATTAAGACAGAAATAAATAGCAACAATTTCACTTTGCTGATCTTTTTTTCCACAAAAAAATATGTTATAACAATAATGATCAGCAGGAGCCCAAACAAAAATGAAATAGGGCGGGTTAAAATAAGGACACCCATTGAAATAGCCGATATCAGCTGTAACGTAAGCCTGTTTTTTTCAAACCCCTTCACAAAACAAAGGAAGAATAAAGAAACAGCAAAAAGCGCTAAATTCTCGCTTAACAATCGGAATGTATAGTATTTATAGACATCCAGAAAAGCAAATAACGCAAGGGCCCCAAGGAAGAATGCGCTGGTAAGATCCCTCATTTTATCCCTGAATGCCCAATATACAAAGACGACCGATAGACCTAACATCAGGCTTTGAATTATATACACCGGAATGGTATTTTCTCCGAAAATCAGAAAACATAATGCAAGAAAATAAGGATATAAAAAACCTGACGGGGCATTATATGCTCCCGGGACGGTTGTGTGCATGAGTAGCCCATTATGTCTTATGTCTGAAGCATAATTCGCATACGCAGTCCAATCATCACCAGCAGTATTAATAATGCTATTAAAATGATTTTCAAATGGATATAATTTGAACAGGGATAAAATAGGAAAAGACACTATGACTAATATGACCAATAAATCTCTTGTGCGTTTCTCAGAAAGAAAGTCTAAGAATCTATCTATGATGCGCATAGCCAGCCTCCATTTTATTAAAATTCATGCTTCTTTAATGCCCTATTTCCTTATGGTCCAGAAGTCTGCGGCCAGAGTCTCTATATACTCATATGGGAGGGTAAAATAGCCGCGTATCCCCCATTTTTCGCCCCAGGAATTGCGTACTAAGAAACGTTTTTCCTTCTGATTATAGCCCACTGCCAGAACTGCATGACCTCCGAGCATACGCTCTCCCTTCTTAGGCATAGCCGCTTTTCCTGTCCTGGCTACTTGTTTTGACTGGAAACTTTCATAAACCGCAAAACCAAAAACAAAAGGATACCCTTGCGCAAGGCAAATAAGCATTTCCGTCAGGGTGTGTATGCGGTAATAAGATTCAATGCGGTGTTTACTGGCCTGGAGATAACAGCCTAGAGGCGGCTTAACGTCAAAACGCGAAATAATATAAGGCCATCGGGATTCCCAGCAATAACCTGTTTTCTTTAAGGTCTTTATACCGTCCCTTAAGGATGCCCCGGAATCATAATCTTCATTGCCGCGTAAAACACGCTCATTGTAATAGATAAACAACCTGCTGACATCAGTGTATGCGCGGTCAGGGCGGTTATCCAAAAACTCAAGATTGCCTGCCATAGCGCAAGCGGTACAACTGCCTAATCTTTCCTGGTCCTCTACGGATGAACAATAACCGCTGATGTCTACAGTCTTTGGCAGTTTTAGCCGCGGCTTAATTGTGCTATAAAGATAATCCCGCCGGTCAGGTATATCAGGAATCCAGCCGTGTATTTTATGCGTAATCATGCCTGCGCCGCTTTATCCATCAGCCAGTTACGATTTTTTATATTCCAATCTACCGTCATTTTTATGCCCGAGGCAAAACTCACTCCCTGCCTCCAGCCTAAGTTTTTTACCTTTGAAGAATCTAATGAATAGCGCCAGTCATGCCCGAGGCGGTCTTTAACAAACTCTATTAAGATATCTGGTTTACCCAGTATATTCAGGATCCGCTTTACTACATCTATATTTTCTTGCCTGTGACCGCTGCCTAAGTTATAAACCTCACCTGCCCTTGCCTTTTCAAGCAAGAACAGGATCCCGTTCGCGCAGTCCGATACATAAAGCCACTCTCTCACATTTAATCCTTTGGCGTAAACAGGAACTTTTTTGTTTTGCAGGGCGCGATTAATTACCACCGGGATGAGTTTTTCCGGATATTGCCATGGACCGTAATTATTGCAGGGACGGATTATAACCGCAGGCAAATTATAAGTCCTGACATAAGACTTTATGAGCAGGTCTGCCGCTGCTTTAGAGGCAGCGTAGGGGCTATTGGGTTTAAGAGGCGAACTTTCGCTAAAACTGCCTTTAACGATATCGCCGTAGACTTCATCAGTACTGACATGGCAGAATCTTTCTGCCTCATATCTTCTAGAAAGATCCAACAGTACCTGAGTCCCTATAACGTTGGTTTGAATAAATGCCGTTGCATCATGGATACTCCTGTCAACATGGCTTTCTGCGGCAAAGTGTACTACGATATCCGGTCTCTCCTTCTTAAATATTGCCTCCATGAACCGGCCATCGCAGATATCAGCCCTATAGAATTTATACCGGCCTTTAACTTCTTTAAGCCTTCTTAAGTCTCCGGCGTAGGTAAGCTTATCGACAACAACCAGCTCAGAAACACTCTTTCTGCAGAAAATAGAACACCCGTCGTTTGGATACGACGGGGTGCCTGCATTCGTAAACAAGGAAGTATCTTTACCCAGAAGCAGGCGGACAAAGGCGCTACCGATGAAGCCGGCGCCTCCGGTAACTAATATTTTAGATAGCTTTTTACGCATTCTTCTAAAACCTCATGGATATTACGCACCTTGAAGCCGGTATTTTCTAATTTCTTTGTAGATAAAACCAGGTTGGTCCTGACCATATGCAGTTTTTTATAGTCAATCACCTTATAGGCAAAATCGGGTCTATATTGCCTGTAAACATCCATAAGTTGCGGGTAGCGCAAGCCCCCCTTGTTCGCAATATTATAGATACCCGCGGCATTAATCTTAATAAGATGCTTT
>JAQTVG010000063.1 GCA_028706895.1 Candidatus Omnitrophota bacterium | reverse complement strand
GATGGTTTCCCTGTAGTAATACGCTTGCTTGATCCGCCTTTACATGAATTTGTTCCTCGCGAACAGGCAAAATTAGAACAGCTCGCAAAAGATTTAAACATAACTATGGAAGAGCTTTCTAAGCGCGCCGAAAACCTGCACGAGTCTAACCCGATGATGGGGCATAGAGGTGTGCGTTTAGGTGTAACATATCCTGAAGTCAGTGAAATGCAGATACGGGCAATCCTGGAATCAGCCGCGGAACTTCTTAAGGAAGGCAAAAAGCCCTATCCTGAAGTGATGATACCGGTAGTCTGCGACGTGAAAGAATTAAATGACCAGATAGAAATTGCCAGGAAAATCTATAAAGAAGTATTGGCAAAGTATGGCCTTAAGCAAATCAAGCATATGTTCGGCACGATGATTGAGATACCGCGCGCCGCGATTGTGGCTGATAAATTGGCGGAGGTCGCGCAATTCTTTTCATTCGGGACCAATGATATGACCCAGATGGGTTTTGGTTTTTCACGCGACGATATCGGCGGTTTCCTGCCTGACTATATCAAAAAAGGCATACTCCCCGAAGATCCTTTTCAAACTATTGACCAGGAGGGGATTGGCGAGTTAATAAAGATGGGTATTGAGCGTGGACGCAAGTCGCGCAAGGACCTGGAAGTCGGCATATGCGGCGAGCACGGCGGTGACCCGCGGTCAGTTGAATTCTGCCATCGCGTAGGAATGAACTATGTGAGCTGTTCGCCATTCAGGGTTCCTATCGCGACATTAGCCGCGGCACAAGCAGTATTAAAAGAGAAGAAAAAATAATGGAAGCATTAAAAACATACCTGAAAGAAATCAGGAACATACCATTATTAACTGCTCAAGAAGAAGTGACTTTAAGCAGGAGAATTAAAAAAGGCGATGAGTTGGCGCGCAAAGCGATGATACGCGCCAACCTTCGCCTTGTAATTAACATTGCCAAAAGGTATATGCACCTGGGGACGCCTTTTCTTGATTTAATAGAAGAAGGCAACCTCGGGTTAATGAAGGCAGTGGATAAATTTAAACCCAGTAAAGGTTTTCGTTTTTCCACATATGCCGCCTGGTGGATAAAACAGGCGATTACCCGCGCGATATTTGAACAGGGAAAAATGATACGTATGCCAGTTTACATGAACGAACTCTTGAGTAAATGGAAGAAAACAAACGAGCAGCTCTCCCAAAAATTAAAACGCCCGGCAACCAATCAGGAAATCGCCAAAAAAATGAAAGTATCAATAGCCCAGACGAAACAGATTAATTTTTGGTTAGCCACCAAGACATCTTCTCTGGATGCGCCTTTAGGCGACGAGGACGAAGGCCAGATCCTGGATTTGGTTGAGAACCAGACTGCAATAGCTCCTGACACCGAAATTGAGCGCCTTTTTGACAAAGAGCACCTGGCCAGCATTTTAGAAATAATGAACGAGAGGGAGAGGCAAGTGCTGGATATGCGCTTCGGCCTGGTTGACGGTAAAACGCATACCCTCGCCGAGGTAGCTGATAAATTAAAGGTTTCCCGTGAAAGGGTGCGCCAGATAGAGGAGCAGGCGTTAAGGAAATTAAAAAAATTCATTTATGAGCAGCCGGGAGGTTTTCACCGTTATGAAACCACTCCGGAAGGAGAGGCATGATGCCGCAGGATAAAAAAGGATATAAGGATTACATAAGGGGTATCCCGGATTTTCCTAAACCGGGGATTCTTTTTTATGATGTAACAACACTGTTAAAAAACGGCAAAGTATTTAAAAAGGCGTTAAATTCTCTGACGCTGAAATACAAAAATAAAAAAATAGATAAGGTGGTGGCAGTGGAAGCCAGGGGTTTTATATTGGGCGGCGCGATTGCCCATAAGTTAGGTGTTGGGTTTGTCCCTGTGCGCAAAAAAGGAAAGCTTCCCTGGAAGACTAATTCCGCGACCTATGAGTTAGAATATGGCACAGATACCCTGGAAATGCACCACGACGCCATTAATCCGGGAGAGAAAGTATTAATTATAGATGACCTTTTGGCTACGGGTGGGACAGTAAAAGCGGTAGCTGATTTAATAAGGCAGCAGCAAGGAAAAATCGCGGGCATTGTTTTTTTAATTGAATTGACGGATTTAAAAGGCAGGGATAAGCTGCAAGGGTACCCGGTTTATTCTTTAATTAAATATTAATAATGTTGCCCCTGTAGCTCATAAGGATAGAGCAGCAGTTTCCTAAACTGCGTGTGGCAGGTTCGATTCCTGCCAGGGGCACTTTTAAAAATGTATAACCTGCATTCACACTCTTTATTAAGCGACGGCGCGTTGTTACCTTCAGAGGTAGCTGTGCGTTATTTGTCGCAAGGTTACAAGGTAATCGCGATTACTGACCACGCGGACTACAGTAACATAGAATTTGTTACCGATGCGATATTAAAATTTGTTAAGCAATGGCCCGCGAATTCCGGCATAAAGGTCCTGCCGGGCGTAGAATTAACGCATATCCCTCCGGAACAATTCAGCCCTTTGGTAAAATTCGCTAAAGACAAAGGTATGAAAATTATTATCGGCCACGGAGAGACCTTGGCCGAGCCTGTAGTTAAAGGGACAAACCGCGCCGCGTTAGAAGCAGGCGTAGACATTTTGGCTCACCCGGGATTAATCAGCAAGGAAGATGTGGAGCTCGCCGCTAAAAAAAATATATTCTTAGAGATAACTACCCGCAAAGGCCATAAAGGCACCAACCCTCATGTAGCTGAAGAGGCGTTAAAAGCAGGCGCCAGGTTAGTTATAAACACAGATAGCCATATGCCTGAAGATATTGTTAAACCCGAAGAATTAATCAGCGTAGCCCTTAGCGCCGGCTTAACCAGCAGTAAGATAGATAGCATTTATAGTGACGTAGAAAAATTTATAAAAGAGAGGGAGGCCCGATGAAAGGATTAAAATTACAATTTCCTGTTATTTTAATATTTACATTTTTTGTTTTTAATTTTATCGGCTGCGCAAGCACTTCTAAAAATGATGCCATGTCAAAAGAGCAGGTAGGATTAGAACCACAGGCATCATTAAAATTTAACGATGTCCCTGTTCCGGCAGGTTTTAAATTCTTGCCTGAAGAGTCTTATACTTTTCAGAGCGCGGGTGTGCGGGTCGGAGTATTAAAATACCATGGTAAAGCTGATATAGAGCAGGTGGTTACTTTCTATAAAGACCAGATGCCGCTCTATAATTGGAATTTGCTGAATGCAATTGAATACGGCCAGCGGTTACTTAATTTTGACCGCGAACAGGAGAGCTGCATCATTGATGTGGCAGGAAAAGGCAATAGCATTACTATAATTATCTCTTTAGGCCCGAAATCCGAAATCAAGCCCAGAAAAGCCACAAAACCGGTAAAATAAACAAAAAACACTTGACAAATAAGGAGTTATGTGGTAAAAAAGTAACAATGTTGGTTATACCATTGGAGATGGCTTTAATTTTAGGCGAAAAGGAGGTGACTTCTTAATAAAATAGCCTAAAGTCAACTAAAATCCAGTGATATACATATATAGAAATTCTCTAGGCAACACATAAAAACCTAGTTCAATATATTTAGAGTATTCTTAAAGGAGGATACACAAAATGAGTAAACGCTTGATATTAATACTGGTCGCTGTGTTCGTGCTGGGCCTTGCTTTCAGCGCATACGCAGAAGTCCAGAACGTCAAAGTAAGCGGAGACATTACCATGACAGCTATTGGCCGCAACGATTTGACGCTTACTACAAATGAACCAACTACATCTGATTTTGGTAAAAAAATCAGGACATTCCTTTCACAAGTCCGCGTAAGAGTTGATGCTGACCTTACGGACAATGTTTCTACCACAGTAAGGTTGCTAAACGAAAGAACATGGGGCGAAGAACTTGATGAACCTAATGCTCCTGATACTTACAAAGACAGCGAGAATTCATCAATTGATATTGATCTCGCATACGCGACTTTGAAAGAGTTTCTTTATTCACCATTGACCTTGACCGTAGGACGCCAGGAAATGAAATTTGGTAATGGGTTAGTACTTGGTGCCCGCACGACCAACGCAATTGCTGGTGGACATGGTAACGCAAACAGGTTCCTTCCAAATTCTATAGACGATTTTTCTTTGCGTAAATCATTTGATGCTATTAGAGCTACCTTAGACTACAATCCTTTAGCAATAGATCTTTTGTATTCTAGGTTAAGCGAGAGCAGCGTAAAAACATTTGATAATGCCAACCTCTATGGTATCAATGCCAATTATGCATTCAACAAGAATTTGGATACTGAACTTTACACCTTTTTAAGACAAAGAGATACAGGTTTCATGACCGCGGGTGTTGCTGGACAACCATCAAAAGGCGAAAATCTGTATGCTACAGGTCTTAGAGCTAATTACACCGGCATTAAAGACTTGGCTTTAGGATTAGAAGGTGCTATACAGTATGGTAACCATATTGCTAACACAGATATCTATCCTAATGAAGGTGCAGATACTAACCAGAGCCGTAGCGTAAAAGCTTGGGCTATACAGGCAATAGCTGATTACAAACTTCCTGTTATGGTAAAATATACCCCAACAGTAGGTGGCAGCTATACCTATTTATCTGGTGACAAACCAGGAAGCACAAACAACACGTACAAAGGTTGGGATCCGATGTTTGAAGATCAGAACGGCGGAACCCTCTTTAACAAGATATTTGCTCTTACCAATATGCAAATATATAATATCAATGCCAGCGTCAAGCCTATGGATGATATAAAGCTGATGGCAAATTACTATTATTTAAGAGCAAATCAGCCTTATGCGACAGGTGATACCGGTACTGTAACATTAAGTGGTATTCCGGGCGATCCTACTTATACCATGAAGGGTGGAAAGCTTGATCTTGGTAACGAAATTGACTTAGGCGTTACATATGATTACACCGAAGATGTGCAGTTTGCTTTAACAGGCGGTGCATTCATACCTGGCCAAGCTTTTGATAAGCAAGAAGGTAATAGAAAGACCGCAAAGCAGTTAGTTGGTTCAATGAAAGTTACCTTCTAATAGTTTCAACTATGTGTTTTACAAACCCTCGGGGGAGCAATCCCCTGAGGGTTTTTTGTTGAGGTATTTATTATGCTACATCTTGCTTTTATCTTCCATATGCACCAGCCGTATTACCAGAACCTGCTTACCGGCGAAGCCAGTATGCCCTGGGTGCGTTTACACGGAACCAAGGATTACCTGGATATGGTGCAGATATTGGAAGACTATCCTTTAATCCACCAGACTTTTAATATTGTCCCATCCTTAATAGAGCAGGTAGAAGACTATACCCGCCACAGCGTAAAAGATAAATTCCTTGAGCTCTCCTATAAGCCGGCCGCAGAATTAACCGCGCAGGATAAAAATTTCATTAAAGAAAACTTTTTTAAGATTAATAAAGAACGCGTTATAGCTATTCATCCGCGTTACTACGAGCTATACTTTAAAAACCAGTCCGGGAAAGAGTTCACCGTACAGGATTACCTGGATTTACAGGTTTGGTTTAATTTAAGCTGGATAGACCCGTATTTCAGGCGCAGTATTAAGGCATTATATGAATTAGTAAATAAAGCAAGGTTCTTTACAGAAGAAGAAAAAAATATTGTTTTAGATACGCAAATAGAAATATTAAAAGGAATTATACCGGGCTATAAAGAATTTATGGCAAACGGCCAGATTGAAGTTACGGTAACTCCTTATTATCACCCCATACTCCCGTTGCTTTATAATACAAATGTCGCCCAGGAAGCAAATCCCAAAACAGTTTTACCGAAGGCCAATTTCGCGTACCCGCAGGATGCCCTTGCCCAGATAGAGGAGGCAGTGAATTTTTATCAGCAAAGGTTGGGCGCGCCCCCGCTTGGCATGTGGCCGTCGGAAGAGGCGGTGAGCGAACATATACTGCCGCTCTTTATGCTCTCAGGTATAAACTGGATAGTTACCGACGAGGCAATACTGTTTAAATCCTTAAGTAAGAAAAAAAGAGATACAAAGCTTTTATACCAACCCCACCTCTTAAAGAGGAAGGAAGGAAGCCTGAATATTATTTTCCGCGACAGGGCATTATCGGACTTGATAGGTTTTACTTATCATGGCTGGAAGACGAAAGACGCGGTAGCCGACCTGATGAAGCATTTTAAGAATATATCAGATGCCTTTGACGGAAAGGATATGCTGGTTGCTATTGCCATGGATGGGGAAAATGCCTGGGAGTATTATCCGGATGACGGGCACGAATTCCTGAATTTGCTCTATAAGGAATTATCAGATTCCAAATTCGTGAAAACA
>JAQTVG010000062.1 GCA_028706895.1 Candidatus Omnitrophota bacterium | reverse complement strand
ATTATCATCCTGCGAATATGCCAGCACATAACCATCAGGCACCGCACCGGATAACGCCTGCCTTAACTTCTCAGGGTCACTGGATACAAGCTTAAACTCAAGCAACGCTGTCTTACCGATTATATCTATGGCCCTGCCTCTATCCGTAACGCCGGGTAACTGCACAACAACTTCATCTATCCCCTGTTTTTGTATAGAGGTCTCTCTTACGCCAAACTGGTCAATCCTGTTCCTTATTACCTCTATTGCCCGGTCAGCCGCATCTTCTTTTGCCGCCCGGGAAAGATGGCTCGTATCAACCTTTAACAATAGGTGCATGCCTCCCCTTAAATCCAATCCTAAATTAACCCTTTTATCTAAAGGAAAAGCGAAATAAACAAAGATTCCCAGGACTCCCAGGACAAGAATTATCTTGTAAATAAGTTTTCTTTCCATTTTGTTATGCTTTCTGGCCGGCTTCGTTTTGTGTCTTTTTGATAACGGCTACGGCGCTCTTTTCAATCTCCATTTTTACATTTTCGTCTATTCTTAAAATCACGGTCTTATCTTTGACATTTACAATTGTACCATGGATGCCGCCGGAAGTCACTACCTCGTCGTTTTTACTCAGGTTAGCGATCATCTTCAGGCGTTCTTTCTCTTTTGATTTTTGCGGGCGGATAAGAAGGAAATAAAAAACCACAAATATCAAAATGAGCGGTAATAAATTCATCAAAGGGTTAGCTTGCGCTGTCTGTGGCATTTTATGCCTCCTTGTTTTTAAGGGATTTCTTGGCTAGGTTTTCAACAGTTGCGGAAAACTGCGCGCCGTTCTTCTTCCAGAAATCCAGCCTTTCATTTTTTATTTTTACTGTCCCGGTTACAGGATTATAGAAACCCAACTCTTCAATAAACCTGGAATCGCGGCCACGGGTCTGCTCAAAAACAGAAATGCGGAAATGCGGCCGTTTTTTGGGATTTTTACCTATTCTTCTTAAACGCACGACTACTGGCATATGTGTTTCTCCTTTCTAGTTACTGATTGCTTCAACGAGTGCCTTTGCTTTATTAACGGATTCAAAATACTCTTTCTGTGGGACGGAATCCGCGACAACGCCTCCACCTGCCTGAATATAAGCGGTATTATCTTTAAGGACTATCGTCCTGATTGTAATACAGGTATCCATATTTTGGGAAAAACTAAAGTACCCCACGCATCCCGCGTATGGGCCGCGCCTGGTATTCTCCAATTCATCTATAATCTCCATGGCGCGTATCTTGGGGCTGCCCGAGACTGTCCCTGCCGGGAAGCACGCTCTTAAAACATCATAGGCATCATATTTTTTATCAAGGCGGCCTTCAACTTCGCTGACTAAATGCATTACGTGCGAATACCTCTCAACTCTCATAAACTCGCTGACTTTGACGTGGCCTTTTTTACAGACCCTGCCCAAATCATTTCTTCCTAAATCAACCAACATGAGGTGCTCTGCCTTCTCTTTGCTATCGCTTAAGAGCTCTTTTTCCAGCCTTAAATCTTCCGGCTCATTTGCGCCGCGAGGCCTTGTCCCTGCAATAGGGCGCGTCCGCACTACACCGTCTTCGGAACGCACCAGCATCTCAGGAGAAGCCCCGATAAGGGTAACATCTTCTAATTTCAGAAAAAACATATATGGAGAAGGGTTAAGGATTCTTAGCCTTCTATAAATATCTAATGGCTGCGTGGCGCTGCCTACCTTGATTCTAAAACGCTGTGAAGGCACCACCTGGATAATATCGCCCTTTTTTATATACTCCTTGGCCTTGATAACTATTTTTTCAAATTCACGTTTCGTAAAATTAGACTTTATATTTATATTGCGCTTATTTCTTTTGCTATCATTCTCTATCAAAGGTTTTTTTAAATCCCGATGGATAGCTTCTATTTTCCTTAGCGCCTCATAATAAGCTTTTGCTTTATCGGAACTCTTTTTACCGCCAGGCAATATAACATTAACGATAATCTTGATAGTATGGTTTAAATGGTCAAAAGCCAGTATGCTATCGGTCAATATAAAAATGGCATCGGGTATTTTTAACTCATCAGGATTCTTATCTGGAAGTTTTTCAAAAAACCTTACCATATCGTATCCGATATAACCGACAAAACCTCCGTAGAAACGGGGCAGCCCTTTTATATGCGCCGGCTTAAACCCTTTCATTATCTTCTTAATCTCGGTTAACGGGTCTAAAGCAGTAACAAACCTAACGGTTTTTCCGGCATGAGGATATGCGATCTTTATATCCCTGCCTTTACTCTGGAAGATAATTGAAGGGTTGCTCCCTAAAAAAGAATAATGCGCGATCTTCTCCTGGCCCTCTACCGATTCCAGCAAAAATGAATAGCTGCTTTTTTTAAGCTTTAAAAAGGCGCAGATCGGCGTATCCAAATCGGCGCTAATTTCTTTATACACCGGTATAAGATTAGCTTTTTTTGATAACTTCAAAAACTCTTTTAACGAAGGATAGCACATAATTATATTTTCCTGAAAAAACAGCTCCTGTTTCCTGTATGGCAGGCAACGCCTACCTGGCGCACCTTAATAAGCAATGCATCCATATCGCAATCATAGGCAATAGATTTAACAAATTGATAATGCCCGGAGGTCATTCCCTTGACCCAATACTCTTTTCTTGAACGCGACCAAAAACAGGTCTTGCCCAGCTTTAATGTCCTCTTTAATGATACTGCATTCATATAAGCAAGCATAAGGACTTCACTAGTCCTATAATCCTGTATTATCGCTGGAACCAGCCCATGTTTATCAAACTTCAAATCTTTCAAATTAAATTTTATTCTCTTTTTCATAAGCGTACAGGGACTCCTTTTTCATTTAAATATTCCTTTACCTGCTTCACAGAATACTCCTGATAGTGGAATATGGAAGCAGCCAGGCATGCAGATGCTCCGGCCTTGGTAAAACAATCATAAAAATGCTCTAATTTACCTGCGCCGCCGGAAGCGATAACAGGAATATTTACTCTCTGCGCAATTGCCTTGGTTAAAGGCAGGTCATAACCATCCTTGGTGCCGTCATAATCCATGCTCGTCAGAAGGATTTCTCCGGCGCCGAGCTTTGCGGCCTTACTTGCCCAATCTAACGCACCTAAATCCGCAGGGGTCCTGCCGCCGTTAATATAAACCTGCCAGTAGCCGCCATCTTCTTTTTTCGCGTCTATGGCTACGACAATACACTGGCTGCCGAATTTCCGGGAAGCGTCACTTATCAAATCAGGGAATTTTACCGCAGCGGTATTTATGGATACCTTATCTGCGCCGGCATTAAGCAGGTCGCGTATATCAGTGATATCCCTGATCCCGCCGCCCACGGTAAACGGCATAAAGATATTTTCCGCTATCTCTTCAACTAAATTAATCAGGGTCTTGCGATTTTCAAAGCTGGCAGTGATATCCAGGAATACAAGCTCATCAGCCTGCTGATTGTCGTAAATCCTGGCTACCTCTACGGGGTCGCCCGCGTCCTTAAGGCCTAAAAATTTTACCCCTTTTACTACGCGCCCCTCCTTAATGTCTAAACAAGGTATGATTCTTTTAGTCAACATCCTATTTTACTTTTTTATACAAATACTCCTTTAATAAATCCCAGGTTTGCTTATCAACTCTGCCGCTTTCCTTAAGGTTATTGTCCTTTTGAAACGCCTTTACGGCTTCTTTAGTCTGCCTGCCCTTACGCCCATCTATGGGGCCGGGATTGTAACCCGCATTTTTTAAAGCGATTTGGATCTGTTTAACGTTAGGGCGGTATTTAGCTTCTGCTATTACTTTCTTTTTCGTTATTTTTCTTGCTGTTTCAGTTTTCTGCTCAGCCTCAATTTTGACCGAAGCTTCACGCAAGCTGTTAATCTCCGTGTCCCTGCTCTGCACCTGCGCTTCAAGCGCCGATATCTGGTTTCTTAATCCCTGGATTTCCAAATCTTTGTTTTTACAGCTGCGGAAATTGGCACATCCTGTTAGAGTAATTAAAAAAACAACCAGGACCGACAAAAGAACTGCTTTTCTTGGCATATGCCCTCCCCCATTTATGCTAACTTCAATGCTTCGGTTAAAGTAAATTTGCCCTCATACAGGGCCTTGCCCACTATTACGCCTACTACTCCTTTTTTTTCCAGCAATTTAAGTTTCTGTAAATCAACTAATGACGAAATCCCTCCCGAAGCAATAACTTTTAAACTGGTCTCTTTTATTAAACTCTTGATGGCCTTTATATTGGGGCCTTTTAATGTGCCGTCCTTTAACACATCAGTATAAATTACTTCTTTAAACCCTGCTTCTTTCAAGCTGTGGGCGAATTTTAATACATCAGTTTTTCCGGCGCTTGCCTGCCAGCCTTCCGTTAACACGCGGTCAGCTTTAGAATCTATGCTTACAATGACTTTATCTTTAAATTTCTTAAAAGCTTTGTTAAGAAAATCCTTATCTTCCGCGGCCTTTGTCCCAAGGATAACGCGGCTGACACCGGAATCCAACAAATCCTCTATCAACGCGATACTCCTTATGCCGCCGCCGAATTGTATAGGGACATCTATGGATTTTGCAATCTGCTTAACCGTATCCAGGTTTTTGGGCGTGCCGCTAAAAGCGCCGTCTAAGTCCACAACGTGTATTATCTTGGCGCCCTGCTTTACCCAGTGCTTTGCGGTCTTTATGGGATCACGCGAATATACTTTCTTATCAAGCTTGCCCTGCACAAACCTTACCACGCAGCCGTCTTTTATATCTATCGCCGGAATTATTAACATAAATCAACAAAATTCTTTAATATCTTTAAGCCTGTTTCCTGGCTCTTTTCAGGGTGAAACTGCGCTCCATATATATTATCCTGCCAGACAATTGACGCAAAATCAATACCGTAATCAGTAGAAGAAGCAATCACGCCTTTGTCTTTTGGCTGCGGATAATAAGAGTGGCAGAAATATACGAAAGAATTCTCCGTTATACCTTTTAATAATGGGCAGCCTGAAGCTTTTACTTTCAGCTGGTTCCAACCCATATGAGGCACCTTAAGATTATTCTTAGCTTCAAATTTCTTAACCGCGCCTTTTAATATTCCAAGGCCCTTTGATGCTTTGGCCTCTTCGCTTATGTCAAATAAAAGCTGCATACCTAAACAAATCCCCAGTAATGTTTTCCCGTTTTTTATAAAATCAGTTAATGCCGCGGTTAAATCCTGCTTCTTTAACTCCTCCATAGCATCGTCAAAAGCACCCACCCCCGGCAAAACTGCCTTATCGCAATTAGCAATATCTACGGGCTTATTGGTAACTATGGTTTTGGCTCCCATCAACTCAAGCGCTTTCTGCACGCTGTGAATATTACCCATACCGTAGTCAATGATAGCAATCATCTAATCAATTACGCCTTTCGTTGAAGGAATCCCTTTACGACGGGGGTCAATTTGAGTGGCCTCATCTAAAGCTTTACCTAAGGCCTTAAAGACAGGCTCTAAAGTAGTATGCAAATCCATAGAAGGATTTTCGATTTTAATATTTAAATTCATTCCTAATTGTTTTGATAATGCCTCAAGGAAATGAGTAGCATACTCAAGAGAATACTCATCTTTTTTATTTTTTGCATCAAGTAGTACCTGTATTCTTCTCTTGCTATCAAAAATAGTCTTATCGACATCTATTAAACAGTGATCTCTACCGCTTATATCTACGATAACACTAGCAACAACTGACTCCATGGGCACTGTGGCAGATCCAATTCGTTTAATGCCCATTTTATCTCCTAATGCTTCTTTAAAGACTTGTCCTAATACAATACCTAAATCTTCATTAGCATGATGTATATCTACCTTTAGATCAGCGCTATTAGTAGCAATTTCTAAATCGAAATGTCCCCAGAAAGCAAATAATTCTAACATATGATCTAAAAAACCTATACTGGAATTAATTTTAGATTCACCAGTACCATCAATATTCAATTTAATCGATATTTCTGTTTCGGTTGTCTTCCGTGTCTTTTCTGCTATCCTTGCACTCATTTTCTTCTCCTAACTACTAACTACTTTTTTCAAAACCTAATCTTCACCGAATCCAAATGTTTATCTAAACCCTCAATTCCCGCGATTTTTTCTAAAGGCTCCCTTACTTTTTCTAAGGCCTTGCGCGAATAACCGATAACGTGGCTGCTCTTCATAAAATCCGATACCGAAAGCCCCGAGAAAAACCGGGCAGTACCGCCTGTAGGCAAAACATGGCTTGGCCCTGCGACATAATCGCCTATAGCAGTAGGGCTGTGGGGGCCGAGGAATATCGCGCCGGCGTTTCTTATCCCCTTCATAAGTTTCTGAGGGTTTTTAACC
>JAQTVG010000061.1 GCA_028706895.1 Candidatus Omnitrophota bacterium | reverse complement strand
GACGCAGAGATTGACTTGAATGTTTCTTCAACTTATTACCGTAATACGCAGGATGGGGCGTTTGTTCCTCGTTTGGTTCACGAGTTTGCCAAATCCTTCGGCTATTATGGGCATCCGCCTATTGACCCTCGCACCGGAAAGCCAGTGAGCGCAAGCCAGGAAGAATATTTCAGGTTAAAACTGGAACCGATTGCCAAACAAATGGCTAATGAGATAGGCGCTATAAGAAATAATGCGCCCGCCGGTGGTATGATGGTAGTTTCTCTTGACGGCGGTTCCGGTTCAGGGAAAACTACTATAGCAGAAGAAGTTGCCAAGTATCTTTTAAAGGAATATAGCTATGAAGTACTGATAATCCCGCTTGACCTTATGTTGAAAGAAAGAAAATGGCGCCTGGCCATAGAAAAAATAGTAACAGGCAGGCAGTTAGGGGAGAAGGATAAGGAGCTCTTAGGAGAACTACAAGATGAAATTAAGCCGCGCCAACCTTATTTTGGCGAAGAGGAGTTTTTTGATAATACGCAAACACTGAGGGTTATTCGGGAAGTTGCTGAATTCCGCCACTCCGCTGCCCAATCACAGAGCATATCTATTCCTGATGCCTATATCCGCGGACGCGATGAGAGGCAGGCAGTAGAATTTACTTTGAAAAAAGGAACAGTTATTATTTTTGAAGGCAAATATGCCAACAGGGAGGAATTCGCGCCTTATTATGATTTACGCTACCGCCTTCATGACGCCTCAGACCGGACAGAGGCGCGTTTTCAAATCCGCTCGCGCAGGTATAATCCTAATGACGCCGATATGCACATTATTTTCTACAATATGTCGCTGGTTCCTTCTTACGAAGCCTACGATAAAAGGACCGAGAAGTTAATGCATGCCTTTATTGACCTTCGAGGAGAAGATTGGTATGTAGAAAAATCCTCCCTTAAATTAGAAGTATCAATACCTGAATACACAGCATGGTCTGTTTCTCCGCGAAAAGATATCCTTGCCGCGGATGACTTACTTTCTAATTATTTAGTATCTCAGCGGCATATCAATTTGAGTAGTGGTGCGCATACTATTATAGATTTTGGTATAGGATTATGGCCGTACGCAACTGTTAAATTAGCAGATAGGCTATCAAAATTTAACAATAATGTTAAAGTTATTGGCGTTGACAGAATAATACCTTCTCTTATAGTGAGGATGTTTACATACGACGGCGTATATGAAGCGATATACAACCAGAAAGATAAACTTGAGATTATCGAACTTCCTGAACAAGAAGCAATAAGTTCTCGTAAATGGCAGTTGAGCGGCGAAGAACTAATTAGTGAACGTTATTTAGTTTCGGCGATAGAAGAATTAAAGCGGCATTTGAGAAGTAAGATTCAAGGAAAGAAATATTATGAATGCGATGAAGGAAAGTTAATAATTGAGCCCTACAAGGAGTTGCAGAGAGAGAATTTGAAATTTGTTGAGTCAGGATTGAATCTGCCGGAATCTTTTAGAGATATTTCTATAATAGCTATTATGAATGTACTTATGTTTTATGAAGGCAAGGAGCTTGATATATTGCAGTCTTTGTGTGAACGGCTTGCTTCCAACGGGATTATTATCGCCGGACAAAGAAGCCTCGCGAATCATTGGATTAATGCAAAAGTTTATAATAAAAGATTACAGGTAGTCGATGAAATTATTGAGTATATCGAGGATTACGATATCCAATTACCTAAAAAAGGTATTTCTTCCAGCCCAATGGAAGATAAGGTGTCTTTGGTAAATAAAAATTTGGCTGGCATTTTAAGCAGAGGCAGTTTTGTTTGCGACATAACGCTTGAGGCGTTCTTGCCGGAGATAGCCAATCAGCAGGCGCAGCAGGCCTTGGCCGCCGGCGGGTTAGGCTTCCTTGCGGGCGAGACCTTTGGAAGCTACAGCCAGCTCGGCATAGATGTGGTAGGCCTTATGCCTTGCTATGCTTATCATAAAGATTCTAATGGCAATTGGCATCCCATAGATTGGAATAAGCAAGAAGGCGTTGATCCTTTAATAGTTAAGATAGATGGCAGAAATGAACAATTAAAAGTAAAAGTAGAACTTAAAAACAGGACATATACTGTATATTTTTATATCGCGCAAAGAAATGGCATCCCAGTGTTATTGGCGTATCAATATCAAGCGGATAATTTTAATTTGTTGTATCCGGAGGAACCGCAAGGCGTTATTCAGTTCGCATTTATGGGCAAGGTTTTTGTGGAACTATTTAAGGTCTTTGGCGTCGCGCCTGAAATTATAAGATTGAATGAGCCGCAACTATTATTTGTAGAAGTGGCGCGGCAAAACGATATAGACGTTTTTAATTTGAATGGAAAAAAGAGCATATATTCTGATATGAAGGTAGTTTTAACTACGCATACTCCTGAGAGAGTAGCGCTTCCTGTCTATGATAATGTATGGTGGTTAAAGCAGCATATTGGTGAAGAGATGGTCCCGTCCTGGATTGTGCGCGATGGCAAGGTGGATATGGCCAGGAGATTAGCCGAGCGCGCCTTTGTTATAAATGGGGTATCCAATGAGCATAAAAACGTGACTAAGTTGACAGTGCTTCCTGAATTTGCCAATAAAACCACAGCTATACTTAATGGCTCTGACCCCAAGATTTGGAAGAGCAGGCAGCTACAGGAGAAAGAAATAGAACGTAAAGCCCAGGGTAAGGAAATAACCGGTGAAGACCTTTTTGCCGCAGGCCAGAGCGTCAAAAAAGAGTTAAACGAATATCTTAATAATGTATTAGGTTTCGGTTTTGCTGATTTAGACAGGCCGTTGGTCGGCCTTGTGAGGAGATTAGTCGCCTATAAGGAACAGGGGATATTGTTCGGGATTATTAATAGGATTACCGGAGATAGGGATAAATTGTATGATACGCCGCAAGGCAGGCTAAACGGATTAGGCATGAATCTTTTAGTGGGCGGCGTAGGAAGGGATCGCGTTGGAGCGGAGTGGGTAAGAGAGTTCAAAAAACTTACGCTTACACAGGAATTAAAAGGTAAATTTATATTTATTGACGGTTCAGGCGTAGAGATAATGCGCCTTGCCACGCAGGCAAGCGATGTTTGGGCGAGTATGCCGCGCCCCACAAGAGAGGCCTGCGGCACAAGCGACCAGAGAGCGGCATTTAACGGCCATCCAAACATAGCCACAGCCACAGGCGGGCCGCTGGAGTATATAAAGCATGGCGTAAAAGGTTGGCTTATGGATGTGTTTAAAGGAACCGGGTATTCATTTGAAAATATAGTTAACCTGATGCAGCTGCCGGATTATTTTCCTCAAAAGCAAGAGATAGCGGAGTTTTATAGAAAGATGTCGCAAAAGCTTCTGAGTGAATATTTACAGGAAGCTTCACGGCTTTATTATAACTATACAGAAAACGCAGACAGCCAGTGGCTGGAGATTATGAAATCTTCCTATGAGATATCGCACCAAAAAGTTGGCATTGAACGCATGGTTAAAGATTACCATTACCTATTTGAATTAGCGAGGTTGGATAGCAAGATATATCGGGTTGGAAATTTAAACTATGAGAAGATGCAAAACACGCGTGATTTATATAAAGTTTTTGTTCAGGTGGATTCTAGCCTTGAGCCGGAAAAATTAAGAGTCCAGCTGCACTACGGTTTATATGATGGTTCTCTATGGCAAGATGTGGATATGGTTTTAACAGAAGTTATAAACGGGAATCTGCGCTATATGGCTTCAGTGTCTTTGCCGGCGTTATCGAATAGCGCCCAGACAGAATACGGCCTTACGGTGAATGTTTCTGTGGCGGATATGAAAAAGATAGACCCTGATTTAAATATTAGTCACTGGATGAATAATTTTGGCTACGGGGATGTTAAGATTATTGTAGGCGGTGTTTCGTCTTCTCCTATTTCCCAAGCAAAGAATATTTTTGATAGATTAAACAACCCGACTTTATCAGCTTTAAAAGAGTCGCTTTTAGTCGGAGGCAGGACTGAAGGTATTATTTTAGGCGGCAGCCTCTCAAGCCCCCTTGAGGCGAGCCGTCAGCATGGAAATATATCCCACCAGTCTTCAAATTTCAAACAATCACTATTTAACAATAATAAGATAAACTCGCCTCTCACATCTGGTCAAGGCTCCTCGCGGTCGGCGATAAATTCGCTATCGCTAATAGGTTTACTTAGTCCCTTACTTTCTATGATAAGCTGCTCAACAGGCGTAGTAACAATAAGTGTAGAGGTTATTGGTGTTATAATCGGTATGCTTATAAGTATAGTTCTTACTTTATGTTCTGATAAACCGATTCAACAAACAAGAACAAAAAAATCTTTAAACGGAGAAAAAGGTACATTTATTTTTTCTACATGTAAGGCAGATTACATTCTTTATGGTGGCATACATGCTAGAGGTGTTAATTTATCAGAGAAAACTTTACAACAAATAGATGCCGTTGTTCTTGAGACTGGGGCGGGCACCTATGAATATTGGACACTCGATGAGCTTTTTTCTCATTTACTATACCGTAATTTAGCCAGCAAAACTGAAGAGTTTAAGAAACCTATATTTTTTGTAGATTTACCCAATAGTAAGTTTATTAGAAATAAGTTCTTTTCTCTATTAGTGCTTGTGTCTACATTGTTAGAAATCAGCCTTATAATACTTCCTGCTACTTTCTTTGTTAAAAATCCTTCATATGTGACCTTACCGTTAGTTTTGCCTATTTTTTCACTTCTGTTTGCGTTTATTACTTCAATTCTTCCTTCTGGGAAAATATGGAAAAATATTAGCAGTTATATGACGCTTAGTTTATTCTTTACACCAATCGTGGGTTTCAGAAGTGCTATTACAGCGGAAAAGATTGAAGAATTCGTTGTCCCGAGAATAGAAAAAAGAAAAGGCAGCAGGCCTAATATGCTCATAGTTTACGGCATAGGCCATAATGACATAAAACCCTATTTACAACATAAATGGCTGAGAAAGATAGTTTTGGGGTTACACCGACTATGGGGGTATTTCCCGTATGATAAGACATATTTGAATAAAATAGGTGAAATTAATTTCCGCGGTGATTTTGATAAAAACGGGGAAGTCATTTCCGATATTGATAGTTACCATCATATTATTTATTCCGAATCTTCCAGCTCTAACTCTTCGACTCCGCTCAGGGCAAGCAGTCTCTCAAGCCCTCTCGAGGCCAGCCGTCAGCATGGAAATACCTCCTACCAGTCACTAAATTCCAATAGTTCCCCCCTCGTCTTTTTAAATATCGAGCATCGAGCATCGAGTATCGAGTATCAAGAGCTTTCCAGTTCGCCGCTTGTTTTGCAGGACCTTAACCTTGATATGTTCCGCGATTATGATTATCGTTCCACAGGACCGGCGTTAAAGTCAGAACTTATTTATTACTTTGGCCTTGTTTGGGCCACTATGGCCTTGGAAAAAGCAGAAATAGCCGGTATTACCGATAATTGTAAAGTCGTCCTTGCGCGCGATGCGCGTAAGATTGAACCAGAGATGATTTATGCCTTAATTGCCGCCTTAAGGTACCGGGGTTTAGATGTAATTTATACTGCTGCCGAAGGCCCTAATGCCGTTACGTCTTATTCGTGGGCTGTCCAGGAATTTAAACCCTTGATGAGTATTTTTATGACTGCCAGCCATGTATCCCGCCCCAAGGATATTATCGTGCGCGGCTTCAAAGTTACAATGTTAAATAAAAAAGGCGGCACGCTTCAGAGTTTGACTACCCGTGAAATCAAAGAAACTTCCAAGAGGATGATGATTGACCTTATTGAACATCAGGAAAAAATCAAGGCGTTAGAGAGCCCGCGTCAAGGCAGCTATATGCCGGCAAATATTGATGAGAATTGCGTTCGTATGAATACACTGGTTGGGGAGATTGCTTCGCAGAACGGCTCATTATATAGATTGGCCCGTGAGATTACTGATTCAGAAAATCCTTTGGATGTTTTAAATAATTGGGAGAAGAAGGCAAGTTCTCGTAATCCTCTCAAAGGAGTAAAAATAGTAGTGGAGGGCGCTCATACCCCTAGCGGTAATTTAGCTGCTCAGACCTTCCGCAGGCTGGGAGCCGAAGCGATATTAATTCATGGCGATATCCAGGAAGTGGAAGGCGAACACAAAGCCGATCCTTCGGTCAGCGCCAACCTCGCAGAATTAAAGGATAAAATGACAGAAGTGAACGCTGATTTTGGTATTGCTTTTGATTTAGACGGCGACAGGGGCGCAATTATAGTGCCTAAACATAGATTGATTGAGCCCGGGAAGTTTGAGGCTTTAGCTCCTGATAACTTGATTGTAGTTTTATTGCCTTATTTAATTGAGAAGTTAGGATATAGGCAGGAGTTGACAGGCAAAAAAATCGGTGTTATCCGTGATGTTCTTGGCACATTCGGGGTTAATGATATGACCGAGCGTCTGGGGGTTGAGGCTTTCCAGACCGATGCAGGGTATGTCTTTTTGAAAGCCCTACGGGCA
>JAQTVG010000060.1 GCA_028706895.1 Candidatus Omnitrophota bacterium | reverse complement strand
TGCGATGTCAGTATGATATTTTCTGTATTTGCGCCAACGGGTAAACCTGCCCTATTAGTATCAGGTGAAGTCCTTACATAAGTAAATTGGGGATTCACCAGCCTAAGGTCATTTAAAACAATATTACCCCCGAGTAATCCCGGTATGCTGGGCGAAATTGATGCATAAGCTATTTTTGCAGTGCCGGGTATCTCTAAATTCTTTACTTCTATATTAAACGGCAACGTAAGCCCGACGTAGCCAATGCTTACTTTCTTATGGGTCATTTTCGCAAGCTGCGCGGCGACAATGCTTTTACCTTCTACAAGAAGAAACACAAAAGTAACAGCAAACACAATCACGAAAACGACAATAGCTTTGCGTAATATCTTAAGGAGCTTTTTCATGCGCTCTCCCGATTTTTGGTGCGCCTGGGCCGAATCGAACGGCCAACCTACGGCTTAGAAGGCAGTTGCTCTATCCATTTGAGCTACAGGCGCATCTTATTACATGTCGGGGCGGACAGACTTGAACTGTCGGCCTCTTGCTCCCAAAGCAAGCGCTCTAGCCAAACTGAGCCACGCCCCGTAAATCTTTTTGTATCCGTACTTCAATAGATTATAACACCTAAAAATAACTTTTCAATCGCTAAATTTTAGAGTAAACTATTGAATTACAATGAAGAAAAGAATAATCATCGGCATTATATTAACCTTAATATTTGCCGCCTCCTGGGGAGTCATCTATCTCAATAATGTCTATCTGCCCGTTAAAGTCAAGGGCCAGATTGCCAGCGCCCTTTCAACATACCTGAACTATAATGTAGAAATAGAAAAACTTAAATACAGCCCTATCAGGGGCGCGGTTATCCAGAACATTATTATTTATGACAAGGTAAAAGATAAAGACAATACCATTCTGACCATAAAAGAGGCGTCCTTCCAGTTCCTCTTCCTGCCGTTAATCAAAGAAAGAAAAATCATTATCCCCATAATACACATTGATTCCCCTTATTTAAATATACGCTATCAAAAAGACAATACATTTAATTTCTCGAGGGCATTCCTGCCCAACCCAAACCTCCAGAAAAAACCTAAGATTAAGTATTCTTTTCTTGTTTACAAAATAAATGTTTTTAACGGCAAAGGCGTTTTTGAAGACGCGCGGCAGGAGCCAAAATTTACGAAGAATATATTATACCTGGACATCGTTATCGGAGTAAGGCAGCTCACAAAGGCCGGTTTTTTAATAGACGCAAAAATACTCGCGGATAAAGGAGGAATTACTGCGTTATCCGTTAAGGGAATTTATAATTTCTTATCAAAAGAATTAAACTCTAAAATAACCCTCGCCAACCTCGTAATCACCGAATATAATCCCTACCTCAAAAATATGCCTGCCGCCCTATCCGCGGGCATTATAGATAACGGGTCGTTAGAGGTTAAATTGAAAAATAATAACGTAAACCTGAAAGGCATAATCTCTGTTAAAGGCCTGGGGGCTTCAAAAGAAAATATAGGAATAACAGGCGATATGGATATTGAGCCGGAATTAAACTATTCCCTGGATGCTAAAATCATGGATTATAAAGCGAATTTCAAATTTATCCGGGCAGACCTTAGCGGAATAAAAAATCTTGATAAAATCACTAATATTTCAGGCAGCATGGGTTTAGCAAAAAACAAGCTCTGGACCGACGGCTTAAAATTTCACGCCCTTGATTCTAATTTTGTCCTCAAAGGCACTCTTGACAGCTCTACCAGCCCTTACATAAAACTTAATTTTAAATCCGAACAAATAAACCTGGAAAAAGCCTTCCACGTGCTCACTTTTGCCTCGCCAAATACAAGCTTAACCGGGACAGCAACAGCTGATATCAGCCTGGAAGGTTTTATAGGAAGGCCTCCTCCTTTTGACATCAGGGCCGCGCTTAAGTTAAATAACGCCAAATTACAGACGGCATTCTTAAAAGACCCGATCAGTAATATTAATGGAAGAGCTGACTTTACCAGGGATACTGCCAGCTGGTCAGGCCTTTCTTTTAATTATCTGAATACAGCTTATATGTCAACCGGAAAACTGGTTGATTTTAATGCGCCTCAGATAACTTTTGGCCTTACCTCTAATGACCTGAACATGAAAACAGATATCAAAATTAAAGATAAATCCGTCAGGATAATCACCCTGGCGGGAAAATATTTGAATTCCAAGTTTGATGTAGAGGGCGCTGTAGATACACAAGATAAAGACAATCCAGGCCTGAACCTTACGCTAAACGAAATAAATCTTGTTCCCGCGGATATATATCATTTCCTGCCGGCCTCTCTCTCGGAAAGCCTGAAGAAAACTAAACTAAACGGCATATTGAATATAAAAGGAATATTGAACGGCAGGGCAAAAGATTACAAAAGCTGGAAGATATCTCTTAAAGCTGGTTCCAAAGCGTTTTCTGTTTATGGCCTGAAGTTTGGCGGACTTAATCTTAATGTTGACCAGAAAAACGGAGTTATATATATAAACCGCCTTACAGCTTCCGGGTATTCAGGTTTTATAAACGTAAACTTCAACGCTAATCTGACACCGGATATTCCGATATATTTGTTAAAATTTAACGGCTCGGGAATTAACCTGGCAGAATTAAAATTGGATACGGGCTTAAAAGATAAAGATATGGCCGGCTTGCTTAATATTAACGCTGATTTAAGGGGAAATTTCAAAGACCCGGCAAGCTTAAAAGGCGAAGGGTTCATTTCAATCAAAGACGGCAAACTATGGCAATTAAACCTTCTGAAAGGCCTGGGGGAATTCTTCCTGCTTCCGGATTATGAAAAGGTCGTATTCAAGGAGGCGCTAGGAGCATTTGATATTGAGAATAAATCTGTCTCCACTGAAAATTTAAGGCTTGCCAGCGACCAATTGAATTTGCATTGCAAGGGAAAGCTGGGGTTTGACGGGGCGCTGGATTTTACATTATATACTGAAGTAAATCAAAACCTCATTAATGACTCGCCGGACATAAGAAAATTCACTACCGCGATACTGGGAAATTTAAGCGACGCGCTTACCATAAAATTAAGCGGGACAATCCAACAGCCAAAATATAAAGTTGTCCCCGTGGCAACGGATTTAATAAAAAATATTACTGATTTTATTTTAGGTAAGTAGCGAGGGCCTTCCTTGCTTTCTGGAGGGCGCGGAAACGATGGCTCATTTTATGTTTGATGCGCGCTCCAAGCTGGGCAAAAGTCTTTTTATATTCAGGTATCACAAATAGCGGGTCATAACCAAATCCGAAATTACCTTTAAAGTCAAAACCGATAATACCGCTGCAATTACCTTCCACGACTCCTACCAAACCATCTTTATCAGCTAAGGCAACCGCGCAAGAATAATGCGCCTTTCTTTTGTGGTAAGGCAGCCCTTCCAGCATTTTAAGTAGTTTTAAATTATTTTGCTGATCACTTTTGCCTTTACCTGCGAAACGCGAAGAATAAACTCCCGGCCTTCCGCCAAGGGCATCAACACAAAGCCCGGAATCTTCTCCCATAGTTAATCTTTGAGTGAACTTTGCGATTTTAACTGCTTTTTTGACGGCGTTCTCGCGGAAGGTCTTGCCGTTTTCAATTATACGGGGAGCCGCAGGATAATCTGCCAGGGAGGATATTTTAAGATCCAGGTCTTTTAAGATATCTTTTATCTCTTCTAATTTCTTTTTGTTTTTGGTGGCTACAACAAGATCCATATTCTATAAAATGTCTTTTAGGAGATTCTTCTGAATGCCGATTAATTCTGTAATTCCGCTTTGCGCCAAAGCCAAAAGCTTATCCGACTGCTCTTTGTTAAAAGTTTTGCGTTCAGCAGTGCCTTGAATCTCAATAAATTCTCCTGCCCCGGTCATTACAATATTCATATCCACTTCCGCCTTAGAATCTTCATCGTAAGCCAGGTCCAGAAGCATCTCTCCATTAAGAATACCTACGCTTGTAGCCGCGACAAAATCCCTTATGGGGATTTTATTCATTACGCCGTTTTTCTTTAATTTATTCAAAGCGTCAACAAGCGCGATAAAACTTCCCGTAATAGATGCGGTGCGCGTGCCGCCGTCAGCCTGGATAACATCGCAGTCAATCCAAATAGTGCGTTCACCTATCGGCCTCATATCGCATATTGCTCTTAACGAACGCCCTACAAGGCGCTGTATTTCGTATGTCCTGCCGGAATCCTTGCCGCGCTGCATGCGCGTATGGCAGGAGCGCGGGAGCATGCCGTATTCGGCGGTCACCCAGCCGGTACCTGTGCCTTTTAAAAACGGGGGCACAGATTCTTCAATTGAAGCATTACAGATAACACGGGTATTGCCTAATTCTATTAAACACGACCCTTCCGGATATTTTATATAATTACGGGTAATCCCTACCCGCCTTATTTTATCTAAACCACGCCCATCAAGCCTAATCATAAAATGCTCCTTCCCATAGCGTCTATCCCTACGATTAACGGAAAATCCTTCACTTCCAATTTGTGAATTGCCTCCGGCCCTAAGTCTTTATATGCAACCGGCTTATTCTTTTTTACATATTTTGACAGAAGCGCGCCGCACCCGGCATAAGTCAAAAAATACACTGCCTTATATTTTTTAATTGCCTGTACTACTTGCGCTAGACGCCGTCCTTTGCCAATCATGGCAATAACGCCTTTTTTTAATAGCGCGGGCGTAAATTCATCCATGCGCCTGCTCGTTGTCGGGCCGCATGAACCGATAATTTTACCGCGCGGCGCAGGCGTCGGGCCGCAATAATAAATGACCATGCCTTTTAAATCAATCGGTGTTTTTTTATTTTTATTAACTGCCTCAACCAGTCTTTTATGCGCCTGGTCGCGGGCTGTATAAATAATACCGCTTAATAAAACTTCTTCTCCGGCTCTTAGTCTTTCAATTTCTTTTTTTACCAATGGGGTATTTATTTTCTTCATAATGTGCGTGATGCGCTTCTTAAGGCGTGGCAGCTGATGTTTACCGCAACAGGTAAGCCTGCAATGTGGGTAGGATATGTTTCAATATTTACTCCAAGGCAAGTGGCATTGCCGCCTAAACCCATAGGCCCTATATTAAGTTTATTTATTTTCTTCATTAAATCCTTTTCTAATTTATTAAAACGGCAGCCTATCGGTTTTAAAAGCGCCCGCTTTGCCATAAGCATCGCGTAATCAGCTGTTGCGCCGATTCCCACACCTACAACATACGGCGGACAGGCATCTGCTCCTGCGGATTTTACAACATCAACAACAAATTCTTCTATCTCATTAAACTTGACGGTGGGGTTAAACATTTTTAGCTGCGCTTTATTTTCACAGCCGAAACCTTTTGGTAAAACAGTTACCTTTAATTTATTGCCTCTGGTAATTTCTGTATGGATAACCGCGGGGGAATACCCGGATTTTCCTCTGGACAAAGGATCGCTGATGATAGAATTCCTGAGAGACCCTCTTTTATACCCTTCTGCGACACCCCTGTTTATCGCTTTATTTAAATCGCCGCTAATTTTTACGCCCTGCCCAATCTCAAGAAATACCGCAGGTAATCCCGTATCCTGGCATATGGCTATCTTATCACGCCTGGCAATGTAAGCATTGGTGGTAATCGCCTTCAATACATCTTTTGCCCGTTTATTGCGCTCTTTGGCGTAAGCTGCCTGAAGGCCCAAAAGAACGTCTCTTCTTAAAACCAGATTTGCTTCAATGCACAAATCCGCTATCGCATCCTTTATTTTCTCAGCAGTTATTATCCTCATCTCTTCTCTTCTTTTTAAAGACGCTTTCCGAGCTAATCGGGAAGGTGTACCCTATAGGGTACACCTTCCGCTTTGAGTTGGAAAACGTCTTTAAGATTTATGCTCCCGCGTAACTGTGGTGGTTATTCCGCCGCGGGGGTTAAATACGCCTTTAATCTTTACCCAGCGCGGCTTAGCCGCTTTTACAAAATCTTCCAGCATCTTGTTGATTAAATGCTCGTGGAAAACCCCGATGTTACGGTAAAATATCGTATACATTTTTAAAGACTTTAATTCTATGCAGTATTTTCGCGGCGAGTATTCTATGGTAATAACCGCAAAATCCGGCAGGCCTGTCTTCGGGCAAATACAGGTGAATTCCGGGATCTCTAAATTTATGGTATAGATTTTATCAGGATACTTATTCTCCCAGGCTTCAATCGCGGGGGTCTTTAAATTACGTATATTCTTCTGCAGGCCTTCGTAACTGCTTGATTTTTTTGGCATATTATTTCATTCCTATTTTTTTATGTATCTGCGGTATAACGCAGGCCGTAATATGGTTATCTTTTGCGATAACCTTAAAAAGTTCCAATTTATCATGCTTGGGCCTGGATTTCTCGCAGCTGTCAGGCTGTAAAACCAATACAAGCGATTTATTGACATCATGTATTAACTTTAAGCCCTCCGTTAAATCTTCCCTGGTAGTTGACTCGCAGATTACCATTTTTATGAATACCTCTTTTTTAGAAGCTATTT
>JAQTVG010000059.1 GCA_028706895.1 Candidatus Omnitrophota bacterium | reverse complement strand
AGATTGGTGGAGAAGCTGAGGGAAAAGGGGTATGAATTCGTCACGATAACCGAATTATTAAAGAATGGGAAACAATGATTAATAAAAATCTTAAATACGTATTGATTTTACTGGTTTTATCTTATGTTTGTTTTATGCTGGGCAATAGCATGGTAAGCCTTACTAACCCCGACGAAGTTTTTTACACCCAGACAGCAAAGGAGATGGCCAAATATAATACTTGGATGACGCCTTATTTATTTGATGCCCCCCAGTTTGAGAAGCCCATTTTCTTATATTGGTTTTTGCGCGCCTCTTTAATAATTTTTCCTAATCCTAACTTCGCGGCAAGATTTTCTACGGCATTATTCGGGATGATAGGAGTAATTGCGGTATATTACCTGGCCCTGTTAGGCTTTAAAAATGAAAAGAAGGCATTTGTTTCGGCCCTGGTATTAATGTCGTGCGGGCTATACATCGGTTTAGCCAGGACCGTATTTACCGATATGATATTCACGGTCCTCATTCTTATTTCTCTTTTGTTTTTTTATTGGGGTTACACCTGCCAGGGCAGGAAGGGGCCGGGTATTCTGCTCTTTTTTGTTTTCGCGGGGCTAGCTGTTTTAGCTAAAGGGCCCTTAGGGTTTTTAATACCGTTTTTAACCATAGCAGCATTCTTAATAATCAAGAAAGATATCAGATTCTTGTTCTGTAAATATTCTTTGTGGGGTATCCTTGCTTTTATCGGTGTATCTTTCCCGTGGTACGCCCTGATGATTAAAAAATACGGCTCAACCTTTACTTACGAATTCTTCTACAATGACCATATCAGGCGACTTATAGAGGCAGAGCATATCTCTAATGATACATGGTACTTTTATCCATTCTCAATGATTGGATGCATATTTCCGTGGAGCTTATATACGTTTGTTTCTTTAATATTCCTGTTTAAATATCTCAAGAAAGGCGTAAACCATTTTTATATCTTTTTGGCCTTATGGCTGGGAGTCACTTTCCTGATTTTTCAGCCGGCGCATTCAAAATTAGTCAGTTATATTTTTCCTCTTTTTCCGGCGTTGGCAATCATAACAGGAGATTTTATATATAACAGCTCCTTGCCTGAAAATAAGAGCCGGGTATTTTTTGTTATTTCACTGGTTATGGGGGCAATCCTGTTTTTGATGGCAATAGCGCTGTTCACTCAAATACCCCGCAACTCAACATACCTGCCTTCTAAAACACCCGCTTATCTTTTGTTTGCCATATTAGTGTTTTTAACTGCATTGTTTTGTTTCTTTATCTTCAGGCATAAGTTTCTTAAGGCCAGCTTTGTCCTGGTTGTTTTAATGTGTTCGCTTTCGCTGCTTATGCTTTTTATACTTAAAGAAGTTGAAACTTACGTTTCTTCCAAGGAATCAAGCGAATACCTTTTGAAAAATTATACAGTCAGCGGCCCCATTGTTTCTTCAAAGCCGTTTGCGCGGGGCGTCAGGTATTATACAGAGAAGGAAATAGTGGTGCTTGACCTGCCGGGTAAAAACTATTTTAGCCCTCACCCCGTTACCTTTCTTTACAACGATGAAAAAGTGAAGGAATACCTGCGCGCGCAAAACCAGCCTGTTTATTGTATCCTTAAGAAAGCCAATGTAGAAGATATTGAGCGCGTAGCGGATAAAGAATTCAAATTTACCGTATTGAATAAGATAGGAAACGAGTATATTCTTAGGATAGAGCCCAACAAGAAAAAGTAAGGGCCTCTTGACAGCCCCTTTTTAAGGGAGTAAAATAAAAATCGCTATGGAGAAAGAAGAGTTAAAAGAGCTAAAGGTAAAACTGCTTGAATTGCTTAATAAAGAAGCCTTGAAGAGGGGAAAATTTACTTTATCTTCCGGCAAGACCAGCACCTATTATCTTGATGGCCGCATAATTACCCTGACCCCGGAAGGGGCGTATCTGGTGGCAAATATTATTTTAGAACTTATAAATGGCAGAAAAGTTGACGCTATCGGAGGGCCTACCTTGGGCGCTGATCCGATTGTGGGAGCGATAGCCGCGATAAGCCATATCAAAAAAATCCCCTTAAAAACATTTATTGTCAGGAAGCTTGCTAAGGAACACGGTATGCAGCGCCAGATTGAAGGCCCGGCATTAAAGCAAGGGGATTCGGTGATTTTAGTTGATGATGTGGCGACCACAGGTAAATCCTTAATAGAAGCAAAAGAAGCGTTAGATAAAATGGGCGTAAATGTCCTTGAGGCAGTTGTAATCGTAGATAGGGGCGAAGGAGCTGAAGAAAATTTGTCAAAGTCCGGCTTAAAGCTTGAATCAATATTTACGATAGAAGACCTGGGCGTCTAATTTTTAAGTGAATGAAAAAAGAATAGTCGTGGTGGGGGGCGGGGCTGCGGGAGCCATAGCTGCAATAAGGGCTTCTGAATTGCGGCAGGATGTTACCCTCATTGAAAAAAATCCTATCTTAGGCAAAAAACTTCTTTTAAGCGGCAAGGGCCGCTGCAATCTTACCAACGCTTGCGATTTAGATTCCTTTATAAAAAGATTCTCCGGTAACGGCCAATTTTTAAGGGACGCCTTCAAGAAGTTCTTTAATTTAGACTTGATGCGGTTCTTTGAAGAGAGGGGCTTGAAATTAAAAACCGAGAGGCAACTGCGCGTTTTCCCCGAGACTGATAGGTCTGTCAGCATCGTCCAGGTTTTAGAAAAAGAACTGCATAAGAATAAGGTAAAAATTATTTATAAGGCAGTGATGCAGGACATCCTGATGCAGGATAGCGAAATAAAAGGTTTACTGCTTAGGGACGGAAAGGTTATCCCTGCGGATAGGCTGATTTTGGCGACGGGAGGAATCTCTTATGGATTTACCGGTTCAACCGGAGAAGGCTTAGGTATGGCAAAAAGACTGGGCCATAGCATAGTTAGCTTAAGGCCGGGGTTAGTGCCGCTTGTGACGAGGCAGCATTACCCTAAACTTTTAGAAGGGTTAGTATTAAAAAATATCCGCTTAAGATTCAGCGACTCAAAAAAGCATATAGAATCTGAAATCGGTGAGTTATTATTTACGGGATTCGGTATTTCCGGGCCTCTGGTGTTATCCTTGAGTGGAAAGATTGTTGATTGGCTCAAAGATACTAACTTTGTATATGTTGAGCTAGATTTAAAACCGGCTTTAACTAAAGAGCAATTGCGCCAGCGGCTATTGCGGGAATTTAAGCTTAATCCCAAAAAAACGATTAAGAATGTGCTCAAGAGCTTATTGCCTAAAAGACTGGTTGATGTCTTTATTGATATAGTAAAAATCCCTCCGGATAAAAAAGTCAGCCACATTACGCAGAAAGAAAGGGAGGGGTTGGTTAATTTGCTTAAAGGAATGCGTTTAGATATCGTCAAAGCATTACCGATAGAAGAGGCAATGGTGACCCGGGGAGGAGTCTCCTTGAAAGACATAAACCCCAGGACAATGGAATCGCGCCTTATCAAAGGGCTGTATTTTGCCGGAGAGATAATGGATATAGACGCCGATACGGGAGGTTTTAATTTACAGGCAGCTTTTTCTACGGGGTATCTGGCCGGAGAAAGCGCCGCCTTAAATTAGGGACGGTTCTGAAACACGGTTAAAACTGTCCCCACTAAGACAAGAAGGGGACACTTTTAACCGCAAATGAGAACCGTCCCTACAAAAGATGAGAAAAATATACTTGGCTTCGGATTCTAAGGCACGCAAGGAATTACTTAATATATTGGGGCTAAAGTTTAAAGTAATGCCCAGCAAAATAAAAGAAAAGACAAGGCCAGGGTTATCTTATGCGAAACTCGTTAAGGCCAATGCCCTTGAAAAAGCCAAGGATGTGTCCGCAAGGGTAAAGAACGGGATTATAATCGGGGCTGATACAGTTGTAGTCCAGGATAAGAAGATATTCGGTAAGCCCAGGAATTTAAAAGATGCCCGCCGTATGTTAAAAAAACTATCCGCCAGGCCTCAATGGCTTTATACGGGTGTCGCGGTTATCGATAAAGATAATAAAAAGGTTAAGCTTGGATTTGAAAAGACCAAAGTTTATATGGATAAATTAACGGATAAAGAAATAGATAATTATTTTGCCTGTGTCAGGCCATTAGACTTTGCCGGAAGTTTTGATATCCAGGGCAGGGGGGCGTTTTTTATCCGCCGCATTGAAGGCTGTTTTTATAATGTGGTGGGGCTTCCTTTGCGCAAGCTTTACCGCATGCTTAAGGAATTGGGCCTGAAATTCGCAATTCTTTTATTCTGCCTTTCATTGTTTGGCTGCTCAACCGAATATAATATAGCTACAGGGCAGCAGGAAGTATTTTTTTACAGCACTGATAGAGAAGTAAAAATCGGAGAGTCTATCGTTAAGCAGGCAGAACAAGAGCTTAAGCCTGCGGAAGACCCCCTGGTGCAGAAGAGGGTAGAAGATATTGGAAAAAAGATTGCCGGCGTCTGCGACAGGAAAGACATAGATTATCATTTTTATGTATTGCAGGATGAAGAAGTCAACGCCTTTTCTTTGCCGGGCGGCTTTGTATATGTAAATAAAGGTTTGGTTGACAGGGTGGCTAATGACGACGAATTGGCGTGTGTCTTAGGCCACGAAGTCGGGCACATTGTAGCAAGGCACAGCATTAAAAAATTACAGGCCATTATGGGATATTCTATATTAAAGTTATTATCAATGTCTGTGCCGCAGACAGCCCAGGGGGGCGGTGCCGCAGATGTTGCTTTTGCCTCAATAATGACAGGTTATGCCCGGGAAGATGAGCTTTTGGCAGACCAGTTGGGCACCCGCTATGCCAAGGCCGCAGGATACAACCCCCGCTCTATGATTAGTTTCTTGCAGAAATTAGAAGAAGTAGAACGCAGGAGGCCGCTTCAGCCAAAATCTTATTTTAAAACCCACCCTTATGCGCCTGACAGGGTCCGTATAGTGAAGCAGGAATTAGGCGAGAACATCAATTTTAACGATTATATAAATATTGAGCAGGAGACCCACAAAAATCCTTCGCAGTAAGATCTTCAGGAAAATTTAATCCTCTTTATCGTAAAATAGGTAATAATAAAAATTCCTCCTTCAATAATAACTGTAGATATCGCCGTTCCCATATAAGAAAAAGAATGTGTCAGCAGGAATATTAAAGGCAGCCCCAGCATGGCCATGACTACGTGGATCCTGGAATAGATATGCGTTTTACCGCAGACCAGCAGAAACTGGACGCGGAAGGCATTAGAGATCACGAAGAATACGGAAACAATCAAAAGCCTTAAGGATAATATCGTTTCAGCATAATACCCGCCGCATATCATCCGGACAATCAAATTAGCAAAAATAAAGATTATAGGCAGGAAAATCAGGGATATGTTTATGGTGATATTCTGGACGTGTTGCATAATCTTAAGCGCCTTTTTCTTATTTTTGTGGAAAATCTTGCTTAAGCGCGGAAAAAGCGCCTGCGAGAAAGAAGCCAGGGGGAATGTCTGGCAAAAGTTAGCTATCTTTTCGGCGATTGAATAGAACCCTGTGATGGTATTATTGGTGAGCAGGCCTACAGAGAAAACGCGCGTGGTTGTATAGGCGTTTATCGCTACATTAGAAATAAAAATATCCCATCCGGCCTTGAGCTGCTGCCGCACATTTTTATATTCAGGGAATTTAAACGTTATGCCAAACCTCCTAAAAACAATATATTGCCCGAGGATGCCGGTTATCAGGAATACGGAAGAATTTATAAGCGGGATCATTAGGTAGTCTTCGGGCCCCCGGACAAAGAAAAAAATAGAGACCACAAATATGATTCCTCCAATGATATTAAGGTCCGCAATATGCTTCATTTTTTCTGTGCCCTGGAAAAACCATACGGGGAAGAGGGTGTTGCCTATTACTGCCCCAAAGCTAAGCACATAGACCAGCCAGTCGTTCCTGAATTTAGGGACGAAATACACAATAATAGCCAGCACAATCATGCTCAGGAATGCGAGGGTGATTTTTACCGCCATTACCGAGGAGAATATCGCACGGACTTTATGGTGTTCTTCACGGCAGAGAGAAATTTCTTTGGTGGCCGAGATGCTGAATCCGTAATCCGTCACTATCATAAAATATTGCACGAATGCCTGCGCAAAAGCAATTAAACCGAATTTCGCCGGGCCGATTACCCTGAAGATGTAAGGCAGAATAATAACTGGCAACAGGTATGTTATGGCCTGCAACACCGAAAGAGAAGCGAAATTCTTGATTACTACCTTGCGCGCTTCCGGCTCTACCATCTTGTAGGTCTTTTTAATCAGTTTTATCAGAGAATACATAGGTTTAATTTACACTCACTTTTGCCTTAAGTCAAGTATTGTAGTTTGGTAGGGACGTGATATAATAACATTATGATAAAATTTCCGCATAATTTTTTCTGGGGGGCAGCAACAAGCGCTTATCAGGTTGAAGGGGGCAATAGCAGCGCTGATTGGTGGGAGTGGGAGAAGGCCGCAGGCAAGGAGCGTTCCGGAGAGGCCT
>JAQTVG010000058.1 GCA_028706895.1 Candidatus Omnitrophota bacterium | reverse complement strand
ACAAGACGTTTTCTGATTCGATCAAAAAGGTGGCTTGCGTTTAAAAGAAGAATGTATCTTTTTAGCGGCTGGGGTGGGTTGCTTTGTAGCAGCATGTAGTTTATGCGAGCGGTCAGGGTTCACCTGCTAAATAATTGTCAGTGAGAGCGAGCATAAACTCCAAGCGAGGTTTTTCTCGGTGGGGAAAATCGAGCGGTGCTGCGAGAAAGCAAACCAAGCTAGCTGTTAAATTTGTAAATAGGGGACAGGGGACATTTTTTGAAAGAAATGGGCGCTGTCCCCAATTATTATATTAATATAAATATATTATTATTTTGTTGAAATTATCGCCTATTTCATATAGAATAAGGTTCCATGGCGAGAGAATTCATAGCATCTATTGATTTAGGCGGGACTAATCTAAAAATTGCGCTTTTGGATTTAAAATATAGAATCAGGGATAAGCAGGTCTTAAATACGCAAAAATTCACCAAAAAAGAAGCCCTCATTTCCGCAATTGCAGGTTCCGTCCATAAAATTTTACAGGATAATAAGTTGAATAAAATCAACCTGTTAGGTGTAGGTTTGGGTGTCCCTGGGCCTACTGATTACGAAAAAGGAATAGTCCATTTCTTCCCCAATATCCCCGGCTGGAAAGAAGTAAAACTTAAAGCCATCCTTCAAAAAAAATTAAAATTACCCGTATTTGTTGATAACGATGCCAAGGTCATGACCTTGGCGGAATATAAGCTTGGCGCTGCCAAGGGCTCAACCAATGCTGTATGCATTACTTTAGGGACAGGCGTTGGCGGTGGGATAATTATTAACGAAAAACTTTACCGCGGGCTAAGCAATGCCGCAGGTGAAATAGGCCATGTGCCGATTAATGTAAAAGGCCCGCGCTGTAATTGCGGCGGCACTGCCTGCCTTGAAAGATACATCGGCAATAACCGTGTTTTAGCAGAGGCAAGAAAAATATTCGGCAAGGATATAACTTTAGAGAAACTAAGTTACCTGGCAAGAAAACAAAACCGTAAAGCTAAAGCAATCTGGTTAGAGTTCGCGCAAAGGCTGTCAACCGCGCTTACAGGCGTTGTAAATTTTTTAAATCCTGATTGTATTGTAATAGGCGGAGGAGTAGCGGCGGCCGGAAGCATATTGTTTGATAATGTAAAAAAGATTATCGCTAAGCGGGCAATGAGTGTGCAGGCAAGGCATGTAAAAATATTTAAGGCCAAAATGGGGAATAACGCAGGCCTAATCGGCGCAGCCATATTGGTCAGGCAGGGAGTGGGAAGATGAAAATTTTTATTGATACTGCAAATGTGAAAGAAATAAAAGAAGCCGCGGCATTGGGAGTAATAGACGGAGTAACCACTAACCCTACATTAGTTGCCAAAGAAGGGCGCCCGGCAGCGGAATTATTGAAAGAAATTTGTTCATTGGTGGATGGCCCTGTTAGCGCAGAAGTTATAGGGCTTGAGTCAGAAGCTATGGTCGGTGAGGCGCTAGAGCTGTCAAAAATAGCCAAAAACATTGTGATAAAAATTCCTCTCGTGAAAGAAGGGCTAAAGGCGGTAAAGATTTTGTCTGCTAAAGGGATAAAGACCAATGTTACTTTGTGTTTTTCCGCGTCCCAGGCCTTATTAGCTGCCAAGGCAGGCGCGGGTTATATATCTCCGTTTATCGGCAGGCTTGACGATATAAGCCAGTCAGGCATGGATTTGATACGCGATATAAAACAAATCTATACTAATTATGGTTTTAAGACCGAGATTATTGTAGCCTCAGTGCGTAACCCCATGCATGTGGTAGATTCAGCAAAGATAGGCGCGGATATAGCTACGGTGCCGTTTGCGGTAATTGAGCAGTTGATAAAACACCCTTTGACTGACATAGGCATACAGAGGTTCCTGGAAGATTATAAAAAGATTCCTAAAAAATAGTTTAATGCTGAAATTGCAGATTACAGATCAGGTATTGCAGATTAGAAGGATTGTAATGATAGTCCTTCTATTTTTTGTTTTTTCTTTTTTCTTCCCTGTTAATAGGTATGCCGAAGATGCCAAAGAAGCTGCAAAAGAAGATGCGCAAGAGGGCGCAAAGCCGGACAAAAAAGAAGAGCCTATGATTGTAAACGGCGACACCGTAGAGTATCTCATGGAAGGCAAGCAGGTTTCCGCCGTAGGCAATGTTTCAATAACCTCCGGAAGAGCAAAATTAACTTGCGAAAAGATTACCGTTAATACCCAGACTAAAGAAGGCCAGGCCGAAGGCAATGTGAGGCTGGAAGATGAAAAAGGAATTATAACCGGCGAAAAGATACAATATAATTTCCAAACTAAAAGGGGAATAATCGTTGATGCAGGCTTCAGGGCAAACCCGTTTTTTGGCAGGGCGGAAAATCTTGAGAAATTAAATGAAGACCAGTTTATTGCCAGGCGCGGTTACCTGACAACCTGTAATTTTGACAAACCTCACTGGCGCCTGAAATCCAAGAGAATGGACGTGTTCCCGCAAAGTAAGGTACAGACTAAAGGTGATAGTTTGTACCTGGGTAAGGTCCCTGTTTTATATATCCCGCAGTTCAATAAGAGCCTGGAAGACCCCCTGATGAATGTGGAATTAATGCCCGGCAAGAGAAAAGATTGGGGCCCTTATATACTGAGCGCCTGGAGATATAACCTGACTGAAGATATTAAGGCAAGGATTTATGTTGATTACCGTACTAATTTCGGTATAGCAGAGGGTTTTGGTACAAATTATTCGAGTTCTCAATTCGGCAAAGGCGATTTTAAATATTATTATACCCAGGAAAGGGATAAGTCCAAGGATGTAAACCAGGATGATGTTAATGCCCCTAAAGTATTTGAGAGGTACCTTATACGTTGGCGTCATCAGGCAGACATAGGCGAACAGACTAAATTGATCGGTGAATTTTACAAGATAAAAGATGCTAAGATGCAGCTTTATCCCGGCAGTGATTTTAATTTTTTGAAAGATTATTTTTATCGTGAATACGAAAAGCAATCACAGCCGCAGACATACCTCTTAATGCACCGTAACTTTGCTTATTCAACCCTGGATTTTCTCGTGCAAGGCCGTACCAATGATTGGTATGACCCCGGTTACCTGGAAAAACTCCCGGAGATAAAATATAGTTTGTCTTCTTATCAAATCGGAGAGACCCCTTTCTATTTCAGCAATACTAGTTCTGCAGGGAATTACAATAAGAAAGACAATAGCACTAATCCGGCTCTTATAGCCAGTAATTACCCGGATGTCCATGTAAACAGGTTTGATATGAGTAACAAATTATCATTGCCTATGAAAATCGCTTTCCTTTCGGTCACACCCTTCGTAATGAACCGCGAAACTTTTTACGATAAGACAGCTACTAAGGCTAGCCCCGCAGCACGTACTATTTTTTACACAGGCGCAGATATGAGCACTAAATTTTACCGCACATTCAGCAGTGTTAAAACTAATCTGCTTGGGCTTGACTTAACCGGCCTGAGGCATATAATTACGCCTACCGTTGGTTACACTTACAATAGGACGCCGACTATTCCGGGAACTAAGTTAAAGCAGATAGATGAGATAGATACTATTGGCACCAGCAATGGGGCATCTTTGCAGTTATCCAATAAGCTGCAGACAAAAAGGAAAGATAGAAGCGTAGACCTGGTTGATTTCCTTATAACTACCAATTATTATTTTAAGCCGTCAACTGTCATTTCGGGTATTACGGATGGGGCTATTGTTACGCAGACAGCGGATGGCTTTTCGGATATCTATTTTCAACTAAAAATTTTGCCTTATTCCTGGTTAACTTTAAACGGCGACGCTACTTATACGCATTCCGGTTCCCGCGATAGTGGGGCTTATAACCATTTTTCTAATGTTAACTATGATATTGGTTTCAATTTTGGGGTAGATCGCACATTCGTCGTAGGCCAACGTTACCAGATAAAAGGAGGAAACCAGATTACCCTTGATTTAGACTGGCGCCTTAATCCAAAGTGGAAATTTTCGGTTTATCAAAGGTATAACAGGGGCCACGATCCTACGCTGGGCAGAGGTTTAAGAGAGCAGCAATATACCATATCCAGGGATTTACATTGCTGGGTTTGGGATCTTACTTATAATACGCAAAAAGGCAAAGGCGATACCATTTATTTAATATTTAGATTGAAAGCGTTTCCTGAATTGGAATTCAATTTTGGCCAGAGTTACCGCGCGCCTGAGCCGGGGGCACAATCACAGTTGTACTAACATAGTTATTGTTTTTATTTCTAGAGAGGGCACACAATATGAAAATATCTATAATTGGGACAGGTTATGTAGGTTTGGTTACGGGAGCCTGTTTTGCGGAACTGGGAAATACAGTTATATGCGCGGACAACAATAGTAAAAAAATATCAAGCTTGAAAAAATGTATCATACCTATATACGAACCGGGGCTGGAGGAATTAGTAAAGATTAATGTAAAAAAGAAGAGGCTTATCTTTACTACCAGCGTAAGAGAAGCAGTGGTTAATTCCGAAGTGATATTTATCGCTGTCGGTACTCCGTCCCTGGATAACGGCGAGGCAGACCTTACGGGCGTTGAGAATGTGGCGCGTAATATAGCATTAAATTTAAACGGTTACCGCCTTATTGTTGAGAAATCCACTGTGCCGGTAGAGACCGGTAAATGGGTTAAGCATACCATCGCGACTTATGTAAAGCGCAACATCAAATTTGATATTGCCTCAAATCCGGAATTCTTAAGGGAGGGGCAGGCAATAAACGATTTTATGCACCCGGATAGGATTGTTATAGGTGTTGAATCAAAAAAAGCGAGGGATATCCTGGTGAGTTTGTATGAGCCTTTAAACGCGCCTATGGTTGTAACTGATATTAAATCCGCTGAATTGATTAAACACGCCTCTAATTCGTTCCTGGCGACCAAGATTTCTTTTATTAACGCTATCTCGCATATCTGCGAAAAAGTAGGCGCGGATGTGGTAGAGGTCGCGCAGGGGATGGGTTTAGATAAAAGAATAGGGCCCGGTTTCTTAAACGCAGGCATAGGTTATGGCGGTTCGTGCTTCCCTAAGGATGTGGACGCGTTTATCAGCATAGCGGAAAAATTAGGGTGCAACCTTGATTTGCTTGATGCGGTAAAGGCGGTCAATGAACAGCAAAAGTCGCTTTTTATAAGCAAGATAAAGGATCTTTTATGGATAATCAAGGATAAGACCATAGGCGTATTAGGGTTATCATTCAAGCCAAACACCGACGATATACGTAACGCCCCTTCCATAGACATAATAAAATCCCTGCAGGCGGAAGGCGCTAAAATAAAGATTTATGACCCTTCATCTATGGAGAAGGCCGAAGAGCTCCTTGATAAAGTAAAATTCTGCAAAGACCCTTACGAGACCTGCAAGGGCAGCGATTGCCTGTTGGTTGTGACAGAGTGGGATGAGTTTAAGGAATTAGATTTTTCTAAAGTCAAAAAAATGCTCAAAAGGCCGTTTGTCATAGACGGGCGTAATATTTATGAACCGGAACGGATGAAAAAACTCGGGTTTACCTATATCGGTATCGGCAGAGGGAGGCGCTCTTAAGCGATATTTATTAATGGATAAATTTGTTAAAGAATTTAAGGATAGGATTCGTAAGAAAAAAGCCAGGATTGCGCTCCTTGGTTTAGGTTATGTAGGATTGCCGCTAGCCGTAGAGTTTGCTAAAAAAGGCTTTGAAGTCCTCGGCATAGATATAGATAGAGACAGGATGGATTATATCAAAAGAAAAAAATCCTATATCAGCGATGTCCCCACGCGGGAATTACGGCAAGTCCTGGATTCAAAGAAGTTCAGCGCCACCAGCAATATTGAAGCTTTAAGCAGGGCGGATGTTATTGTAATCTGCGTGCCTACACCCCTAAAGAGGAAGTATCACCCGGATATATCGTATATCAAACAGGCGGTGGGTTTTATTGCTAAGAACATTAAGAAGGGGGCTCTGGTTGTGTTGGAGAGCACAACTTACCCCGGCACAACTGAAGAAGTGATTTTACCGCTTTTAGAATCCAAAGGTTTCAAATGCGGCAGGGATTTTTACCTGGCGTTTTCACCTGAACGTATTGACCCGGGTAACGCCAAATACCCGGTGAATAAGATCCCTAAGATAGTCGGAGGGGTAACTCCCGAAGCTACGGATTTAACAGTTGCGGTATATGGCAATATAATTGATAAGGTTGTGCCTGTTTCTTCCGCCAGGGTCGCTGAAATGGTGAAGCTTTTGGAGAATACTTTCCGCCTTATCAATATAGGATTGATAGATGAATTGGCGATGATGGCCCATAAGATGAAGATAGATATCTGGGAAGTCATCGACGCTGCCAAGACCAAGACTTTTGGTTTTATGCCTTTTTATCCGGGGCCGGGTGTAGGCGGGCACTGCATACCCAAGGTCCCGCTTTATCTTTATTGGAAGGCAAAGCTCCAGGGTTTTAAACCCCGTTTTATTAAACTTGCTTCGGACATTATTACATATATGCCTGAATATGTTGTAGGCCGCGTAAGCCAGGTTTTAAAAGA
>JAQTVG010000057.1 GCA_028706895.1 Candidatus Omnitrophota bacterium | reverse complement strand
TTATGAATTATTGTTTACCCCGTGGCTCTATAGCTATTGACGGCATAAGCTTGACCATTGTAGAAAAAAAATCCAATACATTCACCGTCTATATAATCCCGCACACCCTTAAAAATACCACCCTTGGTTTTAAGGGGCCCTCCGATAAGGTCAATGTTGAGTTTGATATCCTCGCTAAAAAGTAAAGTCCCTAACCAATCCAAACCAGCCGTGAGCAACTATTCCTCAAAACTTGCAATACTTATTATGAGTGGTATAATCAAACATATGAAACGCAATAAAGCTTTTACCCTACTTGAATTAATTATCGTAATTATCATCGTCGGTATCCTTGCTGTCTTGGGCCTTACTCAGTATACAAATCAACTTGAGAGTATGCGCGCTGGAGAAGCAAAAAATAACTTAGGCGCGATGCGTAAGCTTGCTTACGAATATTATCTTAAAAACGGCACGTTGGCTACCTTTACAGATACTGATGCTGGGATTGGCACCGGCGGTCTTCCGGTCTCTTGTTCTTCAGGATATTATTTTCGTTACTACACAGGGCCTGCCGGACCGACTTATGTTGAGTTAAAAGCGACCAGGTGTTCCTCTGGAGGGAAAACCCCACAACACACAGTTTATATTCTTGATGCCCTCGTCAGGCCTGCCTCAGGGGTTACCGATTACTATTGCTGGCCCACAGGGGGCAGTGGTTTTGATGGGCCATACACCAGTTGGCCTACCTGTAATTAACTCGTCTAATCATTGCTAATCTGCCGATTTTTTGTTATAATCAAATATCTTATTACAGGAACACGAAAAACATTATCGGGGCGTGGCTCAGTTTGGCTAGAGCGCAGCGTTCGGGACGCTGAGGTCGGTGGTTCAAGTCCACTCGCCCCGACCAAAATTTGTGAAAAAGCAAATCCACGTATATTATAGCGGACAGGTGCAGGGCGTAGGTTTTCGTTTTACTACTGAAGAGATTGCCCTGAAACTGGGTGTTGCCGGATGGGTGCGGAATCTGGATGACGGCAGGGTTGAGGTAACAGCGGAAGCGGAAGAAGAACGGCTGAAAGAATTTTTAGAAAGAATCAGCCACTATTTCTCAAAATACATTCAGGACACGAATACCCAGTGGCTGGCAGCTACTGGAGAATTTAAAGATTTCAAGATTAAATTTTAGATGCGCTACGGTATTTTTTCCGATGTCCATTCTAATTTAGAAGCCCTGGATGCGGTTATAGAAGCTTACAAAAAAGAAAAAATAGATAAATACCTGTGCGTAGGCGATATTGTCGGCTACGCGGCGAATCCCGCAGAATGCATCAAAAAAATAGAAATGCTTGCTAAGGTTACTGTTGCCGGAAACCATGATTGGGCAAGCGTCAATTTATTCTCCTCGGATTATTTTAATCCGCTCGCCAAAAAAGCGATATCCTGGACTAAGCGCAATTTAAGCCAAGAGGATATACATTTCTTAGAAGGATTACCGCTTATCTATAAAAACGAAGATTTAGCTATGGTGCACGGCACTTTGGATGCGCCCGGAGATTTTAATTATATGACCGACAGTTATATTGCTTCCGGGACTTTTGAGCTGTTAGAGGCCGGTATTTGTTTTGTGGGGCATACGCATGTCCCGGAGGTATTCATCAAATACAAAGATGGCGGCATATCTTGCGGCAGGGCCGGCGAGATTAATATTGAAGAAAACAACAAATATATCATAAATGTCGGTAGTGTCGGCCAGCCGCGCGACGGCAATCCAGAGGCGGCATACTGCGTATATGATACGAAGGAAAAGAGCGTCCAGATAAAAAGAATAAATTACGATATTGAAAGCGCCAGAAAAAAGATAATGGATAGCGGCCTCCCCGGTTTTGAAGGTGAAAGGCTCCTTGAAGGCAGATAAGCCATGCATACAGAAATAAAAAAAGAGATAGAGAGGCTAAAGACAAAAATCCGCCGCCACGATTATCTATATTATGTCCTCTCCCAACCGGAGGTTTCGGATAAAGAGTATGATGATTTAATGAGGAAGCTTAAAGGGTTAGAAGATAAATACCCGCAGTTCAAAACAAAAGATTCTCCTACCATAAGGGTAAGCGGAGGTATTCTTGAAGGATTTGAGGCGGTAAAGCATAAACAAAAGATGTTTTCCCTGGATAATACTTATTCTTATGATGAATTGCGTGATTGGGATGAACGCGTGCGTAAAGGCCTAAAAACGGGCGAAAAAATTGAATATGTCGTAGAGCTTAAGATTGACGGGGTAAGCGCAAATATTACTTATGAAAAAGGCGCCTTATCTATCGGCGCTACGCGGGGTGATGGAGAATCTGGAGAAGATGTCACGCAGAACATAAAGACTATACGAGCCATACCTTTAGTTTTATTAGGGGAAAATATACCTGATTTTATTGAAATCCGCGGTGAAGTTTATATGGAGAAAAAGGATTTTGATATACTTAATAAAGAAAGAGAAGGCTCGGGGGAAATATTATTCGCTAATCCCCGTAACGCCACCAGCGGTTCTTTAAAACTTCTTGATGCGGGCCTGGTCGCTAAAAGGAGGCTTAATTTTTTTGCTCATTCTTTAGGCGAATGCAAGGGTTTGGATATTCCAACCCAGTGGGATTTCTTGAATATGCTAAAAGAATGGGGCATGCGCGCAAACCCGCATTCCAAGCTTTGCAATAATTTAGATGAGGTGATAAATTACTGCGAGGCCTGGCATAAGAAAAAGGAGAAAATAACTTATGACATAGATGGTATTGTGGTTAAGGTAAATAGTTTATCCTGGCAGAAGAAGCTGGGTTTTACTTTAAAGAGCCCGCGCTGGGCAGTGGCATATAAGTATCCTGCCGAGCAGGCAACTACAGAAGTTTTGGAGATTATACCTCAGGTAGGCAGGACAGGCGTGATTACCCCCGTGGCAAAACTTAAGCCAGTCGCCTGCGCAGGAGTAATAATTAAACATGCGACGCTCCATAATTTTGACGAGATTAAGCGCCTTAATGTAAAAGAAGGCGACCGTGTTTTGATTGAGCGGGCAGGCGAAGTAATCCCTAAAATAATCAAGGTTGTGCAGAATAATGGCAGGCACGCCTTTATAACCCCTAAAAATTGCCCTGTATGCAAGAGCAAGGTTGTAAAAGAGAAAGAAGAGGATGTGGCTTATCGCTGTATTAATCCGTCTTGCCCGGCGCAGCTTGAGCGGGGGCTGGTGCATTTTGCTTCAAGAGACGCGATGGATATAGAAGGAATGGGCGAGGCAGTTGTGGAGCAATTAGTCCGTAAGGGGGCCGTCAAGGATTTTGCGGACGTTTATTTTTTAAAAAAAGATGACCTTTTAAAATTAGAATTATTTAAAGACAAAAAAGCGCAGAACCTTTTAGGCGCAATAGAAAAAAGCAAAAAGCAGCCCTTATCCCGCCTTCTCTATGGCTTAGGCATAAGGCATGTCGGAGAAAAGGCGGCTTATGTGTTAGCGCAGAAATTTGCAAATTTGGATAGTTTAATCAAGGCAAAAAAAGAAGAGCTTGATGCCATATATGAAGTGGGCTCTGTTATGGCAGAGTCTATTGTTGATTTTTTTACGCAACAGAGCACGAAAGAACTGCTTAAGAAACTAAAAGAAGCAGGTTTAAATGCCGAAGAGCAAATAATGCCCGTAAAAAAATCTCCCTTAACCGGCAAAACGCTGGTTTTTACAGGGGAACTTAAGAGCTTTAGCAGGAGCCAGGCAGAACGGCTGGTGCGGCAATCCGGCGGCAACGCGTCTTCCAGCGTAAGCAGGAATACGGATTTAGTAGTAATAGGGGAAAACCCCGGCTCAAAATATGATACGGCCAGGAAATTAGGAATAAAGATTATTAATGAAGATGAATTCGCGGAGATGATAAAATGAAGCCCATAACCCGTAATCCAGCAACGAAGTTTTTGTTATTGGTTACCGTTTACTGTTTGTTAATTACTTTAATTGGTTGTGATGCCTTTGTGCGCAAATTTACGCGTAAATCTAAAAGAGACGCCAAAGAAAAACAGGAGCTTGTCTTGGCGCCTGAAGAGTATAAGCCCGCCTTTGCCAATAAGGAAGAGGCATACCGCCAGTATTTTCTTTACTGGAAGAGCTGGCATGATGAACTTATCAACTCATTATCAGGGATAGGCACTATAAGCAACAAGAAACAGGTAGACTGCGTAAATGAAACCATAAAGAACCTGGAAGATATGAAAAGGATTTTAAAAGAAGCAAAACAGAAAGAGCTGGATGTTTATATAAAACAGCTCAATGATTTAAAAGACGCGATTAAACAGGATTCCTACGGTAGAAGTTTAACGATGAACCGCATGGCAGCCGAACGCATCAAGAGGTATATCCTGCGCGATTTTTCTTATGACAAAGTAAAAGAGAGTATGGCATGATACTAGAAGCCGTCAGCGTAGGGCCGATGCAGGTTAATTGCTATATTCTCGCTCTTGCACCCGATGAAAAGGCAGTAATTATTGACCCCGGAGATGAAAAACGCAAAATAGAGCAGGCCTTAAAGAAACACAACTTGACTCCCGGGTTTATAATTAATACGCATGGCCACATTGACCATATCGGTTGTGACGATAAATTCGGCGTACCTGTTTATATACACCGCGATGATGTTCCCATGTTAGGGGACCCTAAACTCAACCTGTCGGTTTTATTTGCGAATGATTGCAGCATAAAATCAGAAATCAGGGCTTTAGAGGATAAAGATAATATTGAGTTGGGCCAGATACAGTTAGAAGTAATTCATACTCCCGGCCATACCCTGGGGGGCATTTCGCTGCTTATGAAGAAACCAAAGGATAATATTTTATTTACCGGAGATTCATTATTTTTTCATAGTATAGGCAGAAGCGATTTGCCGGGCGGAAGCAGTGAATTGCTTATGAAATCAATAAAAGATAAGCTTTTTAAATTAAGAGACGACACTATCGTCTACCCGGGACACGGGCCGTCTTCTACGATAGGCGAAGAAAAGAAGAATAATCCCTACATAAATTGAAATGAATGAATTAGCTGAAGCTTTTTTGAATTATTTATCAGTTGAGCGCGGGTTATCGCGCAATACCATTATTTCTTACAGAGAAGATATCAATGCTTATATAGATTTCCTGAAGGCCTCGCGCATTGATAGTTTTTCGTTAACCAAGAAGAATGATATTTCCGATTTTATGCTTTCCCAGAAAGATAAAGGTATTTCCGCGAATTCAGTCGCTCGCAGGTTAGCGGCGATAAAAGCTTTATACAGGTTTTTGGTAAGGGAAAGAATATTAAAGGCCGACCCCAGCAATTTGATAGATTCGCCTAAATTGTGGAAAAAAATTCCCCAGACACTCTCTACTAATGAAGTAGACGCTCTTCTTAGCCAACCGAATATCAGGCAGACGCAGGGGATAAGGGACAGGGCGATACTGGAGGCTCTTTATGCTACAGGGATGCGCGTATCAGAGGCGGTAAACCTTAAGAAAGATAATGTTAATTTAGATGTAGGTTTTTTGCGTTGTATCGGTAAAGGCAATAAAGAACGGATTGTGCCTTTGGGCAAAAAGGCAATAACCAGTATTTCCAAATATCTCAACGAGGCGCGGCCGCACCTCTTAAAAGGCAAAGAAAGCGAACTTTTATTCCTGAACCGGTTTGGTAAAACAATATCCCGCCAGTCCCTTTGGAAGATGATAAAAAGGTATGCCAAAGAAGCGCGGATAAAAAAACCCATCAGGCCTCATATATTAAGGCATTCTTTTGCCACGCATTTATTAGAGAGAGGGGCTGACTTGCGTTCTGTACAGGAGATGTTGGGGCACGCTAATATTTCTACTACCCAGATTTATACCCACATAAGCAAGGAGCGGCTTAAGGCGATACATAAAATGTTTCACCCGAGGCCGTAATTTATGAAAAAATATTTAAGTAAGCTTCCGAAGGAAATCCGGGATTTTATATCCGTAGCCGGTGATGTGGCTTTTTCTTGCGGTATGCCTGTTTATTTAGTGGGCGGATTTGTGAGGGATTTAATTTTAGGAGTTGATAACCTGGATTTGGATATTGTGGTAGAAGGCGATGGAATAAAATTTGCGGAGCTTCTTTCCCTAAAATTAAATGCCGGTTTAACCCTGCACAGGAGGTTTGGGACCGCGACCCTTATAATTGACAAATATTTTAAGGTTGATATAGCCACTGCCCGCAGGGAATATTATCCGGAGCCAGCGCATCTTCCTGAGGTAACTTGCGGCACCTTGAAAGATGACCTCATCAGGAGGGATTTTACTATAAATGCCATGGCCGTAAGCATAAACCGCCGGGATTTTGGAACTTTTATAGATTGTTTTGGAGGCAAGAAAGATTTGGCCGCAAAAAAGATACGCGTATTGCACGATTTAAGTTTTATAGACGACCCTACCCGTATATTAAGGGCGATAAGGTTTGAGCAAAGGTATAGTTTTAGGATTGAGCCTAAAACTCTTAAGCTTTTAAGAGAGGCAAAAAGATTAAAAATGCTGGAGAAGGTACAGCCGCAAAGATTGCGCGATGAGCTTATCCTGCTGTTAAAGGAGAATAAGCCATTAAAGCAGTTGCGCCGTATTAAGGAATTAATAGGCTTCA
>JAQTVG010000056.1 GCA_028706895.1 Candidatus Omnitrophota bacterium | reverse complement strand
CGGTATTATCAGCAACATCTAAAATACTGCGTAATTGAATCATTGCGCCTGCTCCTCTTTGATAACAACATGCGGTAACGCGGCCTTTTTAACAATTTCAACGAGCCTGAAACGTTTGTCTTTTGATAAAGGCCTGGTTTCTTCAATACGCACCACATCGCCTATTTTGGCAGAATTCTTTTCATCGTGGGCCTTAAATTTATTATAACTTTTCATAATCTTGCCATATTTGGGATGCTTGCTCATATGCATTACCTTGACAATGACGGTCTTCTGCATCTTGTCGCTTACAACTGTGCCGCTAAATCCTTTTCTCTTACCCATTTTATTCTTTAGCCTCTTATATTATTGCTTCTTCTCGTGCAAAATAGTTTTAATCCGCGCTATATCCCTCTTCAACAAAGAAAACATGTGCGGCTTCTCAACCCTGCCTCCATAACGCTGCAAATTAAGGTTGAATAATTCTTCTTTGAGGGCCTTTTCTTTTTGAAGCAACTCTTCTTTTGTAAGATTACGTAATTCTTTAGTTTTCATTTATCTGTGTGTGCGTGTTATAAACTTTGTTTTAAAAGGCAACTTGTATGCGGCCAGCCTAAAACACCTGCGCGCAAATTCTTCCGGTACAGCCCCTAACTCAAATAAAATACGGCCTCTCTTAACAACCGCAACCCAATGGTCAAGGTCGCCCTTGCCTTTACCCATGCGCACTTCCGCGGGTTTCTTTGTTATGGATTTATCCGGAAAGACTCTTATCCATAGTTTTCCACCCCTGTGCAGCTGACGGGCAAGTATTACGCGGACGGCTTCTATCTGTGTATTCTTAAGCCATCCGTTTTCTAAAGTTTTTAAACCAAATTCGCCAAAAGCCAGGTTACAACCGGTGGTAGCAACTCCCCGTTTTGTCCCCCGCTGTAACTTGCGGTATTTAACTCTCTTTGGCATTAAAACCATTTCATCCTCGCTTCTATTTTATGCCGGCTTTTGTGCCGGGACTTTTACATTTTCAGCTTCAATTTCCTCAACTGCCTTCTTAATAAGCACATCGCCCTTATAAAGCCAGACTTTAATACCGATTAACCCGAAGGTAGTGAGGCTTTCTGCGAAACCATAATCAATGTCTGCGCGTAAAGTGGCTAGCGGTATAGAGCCCTGTTTATAAGTCTCGGTGCGCGACATTTCAGCGCCGCCAAGCCTGCCTGCGCAGCTTATCTTTATGCCTTTGCCGCCTGAACTCATTGTCTGTTCAATTGCCCTTTTTATGGCGCGGCGAAACGCGATTCTCTTCTCCAGCTGTAATGCCACATTTTCCGCAACCAGTTGCGCATCTAACGCCGGATTTTTTATCTCTTCTATATCAATAGACATCTCTTTTTTTAACATGCCATTCAAATCTTCCCTTAAACGCTCAATATCGGAACCGTGACGGCCGATTATTATTCCGGGACGGGCGCTGAATATACGGATTTTAATCCGCTCTGCCAATCTCTCTATTACGACCTTTGAAATAGCCGCCTGCTTAAACCTGCTTTTGATAAATTTCCTGACCTTGTAATCCTCCTGGATAAACTTTGCGTAATCCTTGGGCTTAGCAAACCATCTGCTGTGCCAGGTCCTGATAAAACCTATTCTCTGTAGAAACGGACTTACCTTTTGTCCCATTAATTCTCCTTTATATCTAATTCTATACTGATATGAGAGGTTCTTTTCTTTATAGGTGCTGCCCTGCCGAATGCTGCTGCCTTAAACCTCTTCCATCTCGGCCCTTCGTTGCAAACTAACTTTGATATATAAAGCTGTTCCGGGTTGAACCCTTTTACCTTGGCATTGGCTACGGCCTGTTTTAATATTTTCTTTAAGAATGCGCAAGGCCCTTTATTCAGGTTGGCAAGGATCGCGGCAGCTGCCAAAACATTCTTATGGCGGATTAAATCTACTACCTGCCTTGCTTTAACCGGAGAAATCCTTAAAAATTTTGCTTCTGCTTTTGCAATCATATTATGTCTTTTCCGGAGCTTTCTTTGCTTTTACGCCGCCGTGTTTTCTGAATATACGGCTAGGCGCAAACTCGCCTAATTTATGGCCAACCATATTTTCGGTAACAAAAATCGGTATATGCTTTTTACCATCGTATACCGCAAAAGTTAATCCCACGAAATCAGGCACTATTGTTGAACGCCTTGACCAGGTTTTTATCGCCTGGCGCACGCCTGAACGGCGGGCCCTCTCTGCTTTCTCTAATAATCTTCCTTCTACAAACGGTCCTTTTTTAAGTGAGCGCGGCATAATTATGGCTTCCTTCTTTTAACAATAAACTTATTTGAGTACTTTTTACGGTTCCTGGTGCGGTATCCTTTTGTAGGCTTGCCCCAGGGAGTTACGGGATGCGGATTACCTTGCCCGGATTTTCCTTCACCGCCTCCGTGCGGATGGTCTACAGGATTCATTGCTAAACCTCTTACAGTCGGCCTTATACCCCGCCAGCGCATCCTTCCTGCCTTGCCCCAGCTGATTTTTTCATGGTCTATGTTGCTGACCTGGCCTATTGTAGCATGGCAATCAAGGCTCACGCGCCTTACTTCCCCGGAAGGAAGTTTTACATGAGCAAACTCTTCGTCTTTTGCCATAATTTGCGCGGCACCGCCTGCGCTTCTCACAATCTGGCCGCCCATACCTTTAACTAATTCAATATTATGAATCATGGTCCCTGACGGTATGTATCTTAAAAGAGCGGTATTACCGATCTTGATTTCTACACTCTTTTCATTAGAAGAAATGATTTCAACGCCTACTTTTAATCCATTCGGGCAGATTATATACTTTCTCTTCTTATCCGGATATTCTACCAAGGCCAGGCGCGCTGTACGGTTAGGGTCATATTCAATCGCGATTACCTTCGCGGATACCTCAAGCAGATCTCTTTTGAAATCAATAATCCGCAATAATCTTTTATGCCCACCGCCCTTGTGCCTTACGGTTATGCGGCCATAAGCGTTTCTGCCGCCGGTCCTCTTAAGGGGAAGTGTTAATGATTTCTCAGGGCTATCTTTAGTTATTTCCTGAAAATCGTGGCCTGTCATCCAGCGCCTTGAAGGTGTTGTAGGTCTATATTTTTTTATGCCCATATTTTTATGATGTTACTATTTTTTGTCCTTCTTTTAAAGTGACTACTGCCTGCTTTAAATCCGGCGTCCTGCCGAGCTGATACCTTACTTTTTTTAACTTCCCGCAGGAGATAAGAGTATTTACCGCTTTTACTTTTACTTTGTATATCTCTTCTACCGCGCGCTTGATTTGAATTTTATTAGCTGTCTTATTTACCAGAAAAAGATATTTGGCGTCCGGTTCATACACAGTTGATTTTTCAGTCCGCAGCAAAGCTTTAATTATATCATGAGAAATCATTTTTTCAACCTATTAATTAATTCTTTTAAGGCCTCTTTAGTTACGATTATTTTATTTGCCGCTAATACTTCGTAGGTGTGAGCATCATGGGCGCGGCCGACGGTTAAGAAATCTATATTGCGTAAAGCCAGTTTTAAATTCTCATCCATTTTATCTAACAATAAAAGTGTTTTTAAAATTTTGCTCTTTGCGTTCTTTTTATTTTTCGCCTGATTTATTTTTAAATTAGAAAATATTTTAACGGCTTCCTTGGTCTTCGGGCTGTCTAATTTAAAAGCATCCAGCAGTATAAAGTTACTTTCGTTTACTTTGGCGTTGAGGCTGGATTTTAACGCTAAATTTTTTATTTTTGCCGGTAAGGAAAAGGAAAAATTCCTGGGGTGCGGGCCGAAGACAACACCGCCATGGCGCCATAAAGGCGAACGTGTTGACCCGACTCTTGCGCGGCCGGTGCCTTTTTGTTTCCAGGGTTTACGGCCGCCGCCTGAAACTTCGCCCATTGTCTTTGTGGATGCCAATCCTTTCCTGTGAGATGCCCTGTAAGCCAGGACTGCCTGGTATATGGCTGCGGTATTAATCTCGCCGTCAAAAACAGCATGGTCAAGTTTAAGCGAATCTATTTCTTTTCCTTCTACGTTGTATACGGGTAAAGTAATTGCTTCCATTTTATTTTTTGTTTTTCTTTTTCTTTGCTGTTTTTATGATTAAATAATTATTCTTATATCCGGGAACAGCGCCTTTTACCAGCAAAATGTTATTCTGCGCGTCTACTTTTATTACTTCCAGATTCTGCACTGTAACTCTATGCGCCCCCATATGGCCCGGTAAGTGATGCCCTTTCCAGACCCGGCCGGGCGTTGTGCTTGAACCTAATGACCCGACACGGCGATGCGACGTTGAGCCGTGTGTTTGAGGCCCGCCGTGCCAATTCCAGCGCTTCATACCGCCCTGGAAACCTTTACCAAGAGAAGTCCCTGTTATATCCAGGAAATCCCCTGCCTTAAACAAATCTACCTTAACCTCATCGCCGACTTTATATTCCTTGTCCGCTTCTCTTAAAACTTCCTTAACTAATTTTTGCGGGGCGATTTTCAGTTTGGCAAAATATTTGGCTTGCGGTTTTTTCAGGCGTTTCTCAGCAATAGGCCCAAACCCCAGCTGTATATGTTTTTCTTTTACAGCCAAGATAAGGCAAGGGCCCGCCTCGATAGCCGTAACAGGAACCATTTTCTTGCCGTCACCGCTAAAAACTTGTGTCATACCCAATTTTTTTCCTAATATTCCAGACATTTTTTCCTTAAAGTAATACCCCTAAACCGCTAATTGTCTTGTTTACTGTCAATTTAACAAAATAACGGTTTATTTAATTTCCACATCCACGCCTGCAGGAAGATTTAATTTCCTTAACGAATCAATCGTCTTTGACGTAGGCTCGAATATATCGATAAGGCGCTTGTGCGTAGACAATTCAAACTGCTCGCGCGATTTCTTATCAATGACCGGAGAACGCAATACCGTATAAATCTCTCTTTTTGTAGGTAATGGCACAGGGCCGGAAATCTTCGCGCCCGTGCTTTTAACGGTCTCCACAATCTCTTCTACTGCCTGGTCCAAAAGACGATGGTCGTAGGCTTTAAGTTTTATGCGTATCTTCTGCATGTTCATTTAATATAAATCTCCCAATTTCTCTTACAGGCTGATATAAACTGACACTTAAGCAATAATCTCTGTAACAACGCCGGCACCTACTGTGCGGCCGCCTTCACGGATAGCGAAACGCGATTCTTTCTCCATAGCAATAGGTATAATCAACTCTATTTCCAGGTTGACGTTATCTCCGGGCATAACCATTTCAACGCCCTGAGGAAGCTTGCAGCTTCCCGTAACATCGGTAGTGCGGAAATAAAATTGAGGCCTATAACCGGCAAAGAACGGTGTATGCCTTCCGCCTTCTTCTTTGCTCAATATGTAAACTTGAGCTTTAAACTTCGTATGAGGAGTGATGGATTTAGGTGCAGCTATAACCATGCCGCGCTCTATATCATCCTTTTCCACGCCGCGCAATAATAAACCTACATTATCGCCAGCCTGGCCTTCCTCTAAAAGTTTCCTGAACATCTCTATTCCTGTGACTACTGTTTTCTTTACTTCCGGCCTTAAACCGACTAACTCTACTTCTTCGTTTATTTTGACTTTTCCTCTCTCAATTCTTCCTGTACCGACTGTACCTCTACCTTCAATGCTAAAAACATCTTCAACAGCCATAAGTAAAGGCTTATCCAAATCCCTTACAGGAATAGGTATAAACTCATCGCATGCTTTCATAAGCTCTAATATGGGCTTGGCATCTTCACTGGCTGGATCATCTGTTGCCAATGCCTTAGAAGCGCTACCTTTGATTATAGGAGTCTTGTCTCCGGGATAACCATATTTTGTAAGTAACTCCCTGACTTCCATTTCAACTAAGTCCAGAAGTTCTTTATCCGTTACTAAATCAACTTTATTTAAAAACACTACCATTGATGGAACGTTTACCTGCCTTGCCAAAAGAATATGCTCTCTTGTCTGGGGCATCGGGCCGTCAGCAGCAGAAACAACCAGTATGGCACCGTCCATCTGCGCGGCACCGGTAATCATGTTCTTGATATAATCGGCGTGCCCAGGGCAGTCTATGTGCGCGTAGTGGCGCGTATCTGTTTCATATTCAACGTGCGCGACGGAAATAGTAACAACCTTCGTTTCGTCTCTTACTGTACCGCCTTTAGCAATATCAGCGTAATCCCTTGCTGTAGCTTTACCCAGTTTTGACAATACCTTTGTAATAGCTGCAGTCAATGTTGTTTTACCATGATCGATGTGACCGATGGTCCCGATATTCACGTGCGGTTTTGACCTTACAAACTTTTCTTTAGCCATTACTTCACCTCCTGTTATGCTTTATTAAAAGGTTTTTCTTGTTGAACCGGCAGATGCAAACCCAGTTATAATTTTCTCCGCTATATGTGAAGGCACCTCGGCGTAAAATGAGGGCTCCATTGTATAGGATGCTCGCCCTTGTGTCAAGGAGCGTGATACTGTAGCATAATTAAATATTTCTGCCAAGGGAACATGATTCCTGATTACGCGCACATTCGCTCGTACCGTAAGAGAACTTATCTTTGCCCGTCGGGAATTTAAGTCTCCGATAATCTGGCCCATATATTCCTCAGGCACTACAATTTCCATGTCCA
>JAQTVG010000055.1 GCA_028706895.1 Candidatus Omnitrophota bacterium | reverse complement strand
CCGACTAACCGCGTGCATCTTGTAACTTTTTTTGCAGGCATACCCCGCAGGGTTGGCTATGACCGGAAGCTCAGTTTTTTGCTTACAGACAGGATAAAGCATACCAAACAGTCGGGCCAAAAGCATGAATCGGAGTATGCTTTGGATTTGGCCAGGTATCTGGGGGTTGAGCCGAAAGATAAAAATATATTTTTATCTGTAAAACCGGCGTTAGAGGAGCGTGTAGCAGAATTATTAAAAGAAGAAGGAGCAGGAAGGAGTGACAAGTTACTGGTTATCCATCCGGCAGCAAGCTGCCCTTCAAAGATTTGGCCCAACGAAAGATTTGCCGAGGTAGCGGATAAGTTAATTAAGAAATACGGGTTTAAGGCCGTGGTAGTATCCGGGCCAAAGGACATCACTTTAGCGCATAATGTAGTTAAGCATATGCATAATCCTGTAATTAATATGGCAGGCAAGACTTCCGTCGGTGAGTTGGCTGCCCTTCTTAAAAGGTGCAGCTTATTTATCTCTAACGATTCAGGGCCTGTGCATATCGCAGCTGCGGTAGGGGCACCGGTAGTTTCTATTTTTGGCAGGAGCCAGGCGGGTTTAAGCCCTTTACGATGGGGGCCAACCGGGGAAAAAAGCAGAGCTGTGCATAAAACGGTTGGTTGTATAGAATGCTTGGCGCATAACTGCGTTAAGGGATTTGCCTGTCTTAAAGCAATAACTGTGGACGATGTTATGAATGCGGCTGATTCAATATTGAAAGATTAAAATGAATAAGAGAGCTTTCACGTTAATGGAATTAATGATAGTAATCATAATCGTCGGGATTCTTGCCACCGTTGGCCTTAATCAATACTCAAAGCAGGTAGAAGTCGGGCGCACTTCAGAAGCCAGGGCAATCTGGGGGCATTTGGCTAAGAGGGTAATGGAGTATTATTTGAACGGCGGGGTTTTGTCCAGTATTACTAATGCCGATATCGGCGTAGGCACGGCTTCAACTGATATACCCTCTGCATGTAGGTCAACAAATTATTATTCTTATACCCGCAGTGGCTCCTATAGCACTAATACTATGTGGCTCCACGCATATAGGTGTACTTCCGGAGGCAAATCTCCCCAAGGTTCTCCGTGGTATTACATAGCAGCGCACGTAAATGCCAATTCCGGGATTTACGGTTTCGCCTGCCAGTCAGCCGCAACCTCATCCACGTGGGTATTTACGGACAAATTCACTCCCTGCTGGTAGCTTTTCCCGCCTTAAGTTTAAGGTCACAAATTGTGACCTTAAAAATTCCGCGCAAAAAATATCCACTGTTTTTATTTATCACTTAAGGATTAGCCGGTAAACCAAAGCATGGAGAATGGTCGTTAACATAATAACAAGCTGGTTTCCATACACCTGTACCTGGATAATACCACCCGTAGTACCAATAAGCCCTCGTAGTATTTGGAGATTTTCCTCCCACTGTACATCTATATGCCTGCAGAGATACATAATCACCAGTAGCACCAGCAATATTGTATCGATAGAAATTAGTGGTATCGCATGTACCATCTACTCCTAAATCACTACTCGTCATACCACTTAATGCCCCATTTTTTAGATAATATTCATAAGCCAATTTTCGCATAGCGCCTATATTAGCTTTTGCTTCTGCAGTACGGGAATATTCAACTTGATTGGTGTATGTGGTAAGGCCTAAGGTGGCGAGGATGCCTACGATAATAATGACTATGATTAATTCTAGGAGAGTGAAAGCTTTAATATGCAGATCCTTTTTTAAGCGTAAGACAATTTCTCGATTAACCTAGAAAGCCTCTTACTGCTATGTCTAATTGCATTCGCCATAAGGAGATAGCCCGAAACATCCAGTATTTTTATCTCCAGAGTAGTAGCAATACCAATTTGCCTTACCCGTATTCGGGTGATATTCCATATAGTAATAATAGCGTACAGGGGCTTGTGGGGTTTTCCCACCGCTAGAGCATCTGAAACCCCCAAAGAGCACGCACGAAGATGTCCTGGTCCATAGAGAATACTCGTAATAAGTAGTAGATGAACAGGACTGACCTCCAACATCGCTACTCCTTATGCCATCCAGCGTTCCATTCTTCAAATAATATTCATAAGCAAGCTTGCGCATAGTGCTTGCCTTTGCCCTGACTTCAGCGGTTCGGGAATATTCAATTTGATTGGTGTAAGTAGCGAGGCCTACGGTGGCGAGAATTCCGACGATAATAATGACTACGATTAATTCAAGGAGCGTAAATCCTTTCTTTTCCTTCATATTTATTATCATTTTTACTATATTCCGTTTTGGAATATTCCAAGATTTAATATATCATATACGAGTCTGTTGTCAAGAAAATAAAGCCAACTTTATACGCAAAATGGATAAAACAATCTTTACTGATAGCCACAGGGAATTAGTCAATCGGCTGGTTGAAGCGCGCAAGAAAGCGAAATTAACGCAAGTTGACGCAGCCAAAAAGCTCGGCCGCACGCAATCTTACCTTTCTAAAATTGAAGCCGGCCAGCGCCGCATTGATATAGTTCAACTGAAAGAATTTGCCCGCATTTACAAGAAGAAGATAGAATCTTTCCTTAAATAATCTTTAAATTAATCCCTCGTCAGAAAAACTAAAATACCCGTCGCCGCCGATAATTATGTGGTCCAGCGTTTTTATTGAAAGCGTTTCTCCGGCTTTAATTAGTTGTTGGGTGAATTTTTTGTCTTCAGGGCTCGGTTGGGAGTTACCTGACGGGTGGTTATGGCAGCAGATAAGGAAGGGAGCAAAATTCTGCAACGCTTTATGAAAGATTTCCCGTAAAAGAGGGCTCACCTGGTTTACAGTGCCTTCCCCAGTTTCAGCAATATCAATAATCCGGCTCTCTGAATCAAGAAAAACTATTTTAAATACTTCTTTCTTTAGGTCGCGCATCCGCGGCGTAAGGATTCTTGCAATATCGGCAGAAGATTCAATCCTGGGGCGGGAGGCCTTTATTTCTGTTTCAACTAAGCGCCTGCCGATTTCTACAGCTGCTTTTATCTGGCTGATTTTTGCGTTACCCAACCCTAAACCGCGGAATTCTTCCCATTCGGAATGGTCGGTATGGGATAGATTGCGGAAAGTCTTGAATTTATGCAGGATTTTTCTTGCCAAATCCATAGCGCTTAGGCCTTTTGCGCCGCAGCGTATGATTATCGCGAGGAGCTCTGAATCGCTTAGCGTATGCTCGCCATGCCGCCATAGCTTTTCCCGCGGCCGGTCTTCCTGTGGCCAGTTGTTTATGGATGTGCTGTGTTTAGGCATATTCACCCCTTTATAATAGACGCAGGAATCGGCATTTTCTAACTAAAAAGTTTTCGGAAAAATTTACTGTAAAATAGTTGATTTAATTGGAATTTGTGCTAAAATTATAGCTTCGTATGATAAACACAAACAAAGTAAAGACATATTCAATAAAGAAGAGGCAAAGCAAGGTGGAGCTGTCGTATTTTGCGAAGGCGCCTGGCCGAAAGAGGAGTTTTTTGGCCTTTTTCGATTCTTTGCCTAATATATTGAAAGCAAACCAGATACGCGCCATAGTTAATGCCATGGCAGGGGCCCGCAAGAAAAAGAAAGCAGTTATTTTTATGGCCGGCGCCCACGTGATAAAATGCGGGCTTAATCCGGTAGTAATTGAGCTTATAAAAAAGAAAGTAATCACCTGTATTGCCTTAAACGGCGCAGGCGTAATCCATGATTTTGAAATTGCCTTTGGCGGAAAAACTTCTGAAGACGTAGGCGAGGGGTTAAAAGACGGAAAATTCGGGATGGCCCGCGAGACTGCCGAATTTATCAATAATGCCATAAAAGAAGGCGTCTCTTCCGGGTCGGGGTTAGGCTACGCCGTAGCAGAAAAAATAGCCGAATCAAACCTGCGCTATAAAAATCTAAGTATCCTTTATAATGCCTACAAAAATAAAATTCCCGTCTGTGTTTATATCGCTATCGGCACGGACATCATACATCAGCACCCTTCATTTGACGCTGCTTTAGCCGGGGAGGGCAGCTACAGGGATTTTCACCTGCTTGTAGAAAATATTTGCCCGCTTAACAATGGCGGTGTAGTGTTGAATTTCGGCTCCGCGGTAATATTGCCGGAAGTATTTTTAAAAGCGCTTAATTTAGCCAGGAATTTAGGTTACAAGGTGAAGGATTTCACCACTGCTAATTTTGATATGATAAATCAATACAGGCCAATGCAAAATATAGTATCCAGGCCCACGCAAGATAGCGGTAAAGGCTACTACATTATCGGCCACCACGAGATAATGCTTCCGTTATTGGCTCAGGCGGTAATAGAGAAGATATGAAGAACCTTAAAAATATAATCACGAAGTTTAAAAATGCCAGGATAATGGTCGTCGGTGATTTAATACTTGACCAGTATATCTGGGGAGATGTAGAGAGGGTTTCTCCGGAGGCGCCTGTGCCGGTGGTTTGGGCAAAGAATAGGACTTATGTTCCTGGAGGCGCGGCAAACGTCGCCAATAATATCAGCGCCTTAGGGGCTAAAGTCAGCCTTTTAGGAGTATTGGGCGATAAGAGTGAGCATGCCACCGAGAAATTCCAGCTAGAGGCAAGAAAATTAGGCATTGATACCAGCGGTGTATTCTTTGAAAAAGGAAGAAAGACTACTCTAAAAACACGCATTATCGCCGGGCATCAGCAGGTGGTAAGAGTTGACTGGGAAGATGTGCACAACATTGCCAAAGACGTAAAAGCAAGGTTAGTTGAGTATTTGTATAAGAGCATTAAAAAATTTGACGCGATTATTATAGAAGATTACGGTAAAGGCCTCCTTGATAGGGAATTGACGGTAGATATTATCAAGCACGCCAATGCCTTTAATAAAATAGTAACTATTGACCCTAAAGAGAATAATTTTGATTGTTATTCCAGGGCCACCTGTATTACCCCAAACCGCAAAGAAGCCCAAAACGCAATCAGGTATCTTAAAATGAAGGATGTGGGTAACAGGTTTAAAATTTACAAAGAAGAGTTGCTTACGGATAGCGATATCATAAAGGCGGGCGAGGCGATTTTGAAATATTTGCAGTTAGAGAGCTTGTTGATTACCCTTGGTGAAAGCGGGATGTGGCTTTTTGAGAAGGGCCAGAATAAGCATATACCTACAGTGGCGCAGGAGGTATTTGATGTTTCGGGCGCAGGAGATACTGTTATAGCTACATTCACTCTCGCGCTTGCCTGCGGGGCGGAAAAACTTGAGGCAGCGCATATCGCCAATTTCGCTGCCGGTATTGTAGTGGGCAAATTAGGCACGGCAGTAACAACGAGAGAAGAATTAACAGAAAGGTTGCGATAATGGATGTTATCGGCATAATTCCCGCAAGGTATTCTTCTACGAGGTTTGAGGGCAAGGTATTGGCGGATATAGCGGGCAAGCCAATGATACAGCATGTTTGGGAGAGGGCAAAGCAGGCTTCATCACTGGACGATTTAATTATTGCCTGCGACGATGAAAAGGTGGCAAAGGCGGCGCAGGGGTTCGGCGCAAAAGTTATTACGACTTCCAAGGGCCACGCGTCGGGCTCGGACAGGATATGTGAAGTAATAAACCCCCTGGATGTAAAAGTAATTGTAAATATACAGGGTGATGAGCCGTTGATACATCCTAGCATGATAGACGCTGTTGCCAGGGCGCTCTTAGATAACCCTTCAGTATCAATGGCCACAGTTATGAGGGCCATAGAAGATGAAAAAGACATCAGTGACCCCAATGTAGTTAAAGTCGTAATTGATAAGAATAATTTTGCTCTTTATTTTTCGCGTTCACCTATTCCTTGCCATGCCGAAGGATCGGAGATAAACCTGCCGATTTATTTTAAGCATATAGGCCTGTACAGCTATACCAAGGATTTCCTCTTTACTTATAAGAATTTGCCGGTTTCGTATTTAGAGAAAGTGGAGCGCCTTGAGCAGTTAAGGGTTTTGGAAGAAGGTTTTCGCATAAAGGTTATTGAAACAAAGCACGACACTATAGGCGTAGATACGCCTGAAGATTTAGAGAAAGTAAAACTTTACCTGGAGAAGGAAAAAAATAATGCGTAGTATCAGCATAGGAAATATCAAGATTGGCGGCAGTAACCCGTTGGTTTTAATCGCGGGCCCTTGCGTTATTGAGTCAGAAAAAGATTGCCTTGATACTGCAAGAAAAATAAAAGACATCGCGCAAGGCTTAGGCGTGCCGTTTATATTCAAGTCAAGTTATGATAAAGCCAACAGGTTGTCTTTTGATTCTTACCGCGGGCCAGGGTTAAGAAGGGGCCTTGATATTTTATGTAAAGTCAAACAAAAGATAAAAGTTCCTTTATTAAGCGATATACACTGCAAGAGTGAAATTAAAGAGGCGGCTGAGGTTCTTGATGTAATTCAAATACCCGCGCTTTTATGCCGCCAGACGGATATTGTGGTAGCCGCGGCTAAGTCGGGTAAAGTAATAAATATCAAAAAGGGCCAGTTCCTGGCGCCGTGGGATATTTTGCCTATAATTAAAAAAATTGAATCCGCGGGCAATAAATCTATTTTAGTTACAGAGCGCGGCGCGTCTTTTGGTTATAACAACCTGGTTTCGGATTTCAGGAGC
>JAQTVG010000054.1 GCA_028706895.1 Candidatus Omnitrophota bacterium | reverse complement strand
TACAATAGGGATATGCAGTTAGATAAAGAACCGCTTTTTAACTCTTTTGAGATAGTCTCTAGCGAATTGAAAGTTTTAAGCGGCTTAATCAATACGCTGAAATTCAACAAGGCTAATATAGCGGAGCATTTGAAAGACGAGGGCCTATACGCAACCGATATCGTATATTACCTTGTAGGCAAAAAGGTTCCTTTTAAAGAAGCCCACACGATTGTAGGGAAGTTAGTGAAATATTCTTTGGAAAACGAAATTCAAATCAAAGATATGCCGGAGAGTTTGTTGAAAAAGTTTTCAAATAAGTTTGTAAAGAAAGAAATAGTTAAATTATTTGATCCATTGGTTTCAGTTAAGTCCAAGAAATCAATTAAGAGATAGCGGATTGGCTTGAGTGGTTTTAAGCAGCATGTAGTTTATGCGAGCGGCCAGGGTTCACCCGCTATCAGGATATAGGTGAGAGCGAGCAGAAACTTCAAGCGAGGTTTTTCTCGGTGGGAAAAACCGAGTGGTGCTGCGAAAACCACGCAAGACAAATCGCTAAATAATTAATATGCACGAATTTAGATATAAAGGAAACTACTTGTATTGCGAGAATGCGAAAGTGAGCGATTTGGCTCGCCGCTTCGGTACGCCTCTTTATGTCTATAGCTACCAGACTTTAATCAGCCATTACCTTAAAATAAAATCCGCGTTTAGGCCAATCCAGCCGCTTATTTGTTATTCAGTTAAGGCAAATTCTAACCTTGCTATCTTAAAAGCGCTTGTTAATAAAGGCGCCGGGTTAGATATTGTATCCGGAGGAGAACTCTTCAGGGCGCTTAAAGCCGGATGCCCGCCTGAAAGGATTGTTTATGCTTCAGTCGGTAAAACAAATGGGGAAATAGAAGATGCCATAAGGCAAAAAATTCTCTTTTTTAATGTTGAGAGTTTAGCCGAATTAGAAAACATTAACCGCATCGCTAAAAAATTGAATAAAATTGTCAACGTTGCCATACGCATAAACCCCGATGTAGAGCCGAAGACCCATAAATTTATTACTACCGGAAAAATTACCAATAAATTCGGCATAGATTTTAACACCGCGTACAAAATCTTATTAATCCAGAATAAATTTGCCAACCTTGATATCTGCGGGTTGCATATACACATCGGCTCCCAGATTACCGAAAGCTCTCCATACGTAGCGGCGATTAATAAAGTAATAGGGTTTATCGTCAAATTGAAAAAAAGAGGCATGCATTTAGAATACCTGAATATCGGAGGAGGCCTGGGGATTATTTACAACCAGGAGGCCCCGCAGACAGCGGAGAAATTCGCCCAGAGCGTTTTGCCTTTATTAAAAGAAACAAAACTAAAAATAATCATGGAGCCGGGCAGGTTTATCGTGGGCAATGCCGGTATTTTAGTGGCAAAAGTCTTGTATGTTAAATCTACTCCCAAAAAGAAATTTATTATTGTGGATACAGGCATGAATGATTTAATCAGGCCCGCTCTGTATGAAGCGTATCACCAGATTCTTCCTCTACGCCTGACGGAAGGCGCAAAGAAGACGGAGAAAGCGGATGTGGTTGGGCCGATTTGCGAAAGCGCGGATTGTTTTGCCAAAAGCAGGAACCTGCCTTGCGTTAAAGAAGGCGATTATTTGGCAATAATGAGCGCAGGCGCCTATGGATTTAGCATGTCTTCTAATTATAATTCCAGGCGCAGGGCTGAAGAAGTATTGGTAATAAAAAATAAAGTCTCCGTAATAAGAAAAAGAGAAACCCATGCGGATTTAATACGCAATGAGACGATTCCGCATTTTCACGAAGGTTTGTAATATGCGAAAGATTGATTTTACCAAAATGGTTGCTTCCGGGAATGACTTTGTGGTTGTTGAGAAAAAACCGCAATTGGCGTCCTGCAATTGGCGTGTTTTGGCAAGAAGGATATGCGACAGGAAGTTTGGCGCAGGGGCCGACGGAGTTTTACTTTTAGAGAAATCCAGGATTTCAGATTGCAGAATGCGTATTTTTAATGCCGATGGTTCGGAGGCGGAGATGTGCGGTAATGGCGCGCGCTGCACTGTTTTATATATGGGTAAAAAAGAATCTAAATTGGAAACAAAAGCAGGAATAATTGAGTCTAGTTTAACAGGGGATAAAGCGAGAATCAAATTAACTAATCCCGTAAATCTGAGGCTGGATATTCCTATTAAAGTCAATAACCGTAATCTGAAGGTAAATTTTATTGATACCGGCGTCCCGCATGCCGTAATATTCGTAGAGGGGCTTGATGAAATTCATGTGAGCCAGATAGGAAGAGCAATACGCAATCACAAAGAATTTGCTCCGCGCGGCACCAATGTGGATTTTATGGAAGCGCTGGGTAAAGATTTAATAGCAATACGCACATATGAGAGGGGAGTTGAGGATGAAACTCTTGCCTGCGGCACAGGCACGGTGGCATCCGCTGTTATATTTGCTTTAAAAAGCGATAGCGGCAATAAGATAAATGTCCGGACCAAAAGCGGGGAGATATTAAAAGTATATTTTGACAGGGTAAATAATAAATTCAGGGATATATGGTTAGAAGGCAGGGCGAGGATAGTTTACAAAGGAGAATATTATGTTTAAGGGCTCAATAGTAGCCATTGTTACTCCATTTAAAGGCGGCAAAGTTGATGAGAAAAAGTTAAGGGATTTAATAGAGCTGCACATTAAAAATGGCACCTCCGGTATTGTGCCTTGCGGGACAACAGGGGAATCTGCGACTTTATCCTTTGAGGAGCACGATAAGGTAATTGAAATAACTATTGAACAGGTTAACAAGAGGATACCGGTTATCGCCGGCACAGGCTCAAATTCTACCGAAGAAGCCATAATGTTAACCAGGCATGCCCAAAAAGCAGGCGCGGACGCGTCTTTGCAGGTTTCTCCGTATTATAACCGTCCCACGCAAAAAGGCCTTTACGAACATTTTAAGGCAATTGCGCAATCCGTGGATATACCGATTATTCTTTATAATATCGCCTCGCGCACAGGAGTGAATATTGAACCTGAGACTATAGCTAAATTAGCGCGCGATTGTAAGAATCTGGTGGGAGTTAAAGAAGCATCTGGCAGCCTGGACCAGATGTCGCGCATTAAACAGTTATGCGGAGATAATTTTGAATTGATTTCCGGAGACGATAGCCTGACTCTGCCTGTATTGAGCATAGGCGGAATAGGCATAATATCGGTTGTGGCTAATATTGTTCCCAGGGATGTCGCTAATCTCGTTGCTGAATTTGAGAAAGGCAACATTAAAAAAGCCCAGGAGATACACTATAAATTATTGCCTTTAATCAAGGCGGTATTTATTGAAACTAATCCCATACCGGTTAAAACTGCAATGGGATTATTAGGCATGTGTGAGCCGGATTTAAGGCTTCCGATGAGTGCTATGCTGCCTGAAAATGAAGAGAAACTTAGGAAAGCTTTAAAAGATTACGGCCTCTTAAAATAAGGAGTGCTAAAAGATGATTAAGCTTGGTATTGCTGGTGTTTGCGGAAAGATGGGCAGGCGTATATTTGAATTTGCTTCTGGCGACAAAGACTTTGATATCACTTTAGCTTTAGAGAAGAAAGGCACGCCTGTTATCGGGAAAGAACTGGGTAAAATAAAAGTGTCTTCCAGCCCCGATGGTTTGTTTTTAATTGATGTATTTGTAGATTTGACAGCGCCTGAAGCGACGGAAGCCAATTTGGATTATGTTGCCAGGTATAAGAAAGCCCTGGTCCTGGGCACAACCGGGCTCAATGAAGCGCAATTAAGAAAAGTAGAGGATGTCTCTAAAATCGTCCCGATAGTATTTTCTCCGAATATGGCAATAGGGGTTAATGTATTATTTTCTATATTACCGGAAATCGCCAAAAGATTAGGCCCGGATTACAGTATAGAAATTGTGGAGGCGCATCATAAAACCAAGAAAGACGCGCCTTCAGGAACGGCTAAGAAAATCGGCCAAGTCCTGGCGGATGCCACAGGAAAAGCAATCCCCACTCATGCCATAAGATTAGGCGATATTGTGGGCGACCACACCGTTATTTTTTGCGGTAATTCCGAACGGATTGAAATAAAACACCAGGCGCATTCGCGCGATTTATTCGCGCTGGGCGCATTAAAAGCGGCTAAATGGGTTATGGGTAAGCCTGCCGGGTTATATTCAATGCAGGATGTATTAAAGCAGTAGGCGGCAGTTAGTAGATAGTAGGTAGGAAAGGGAAAATTCAACAATGAGAAATATGTTTACTGTTTCAAAAAAACTACAGGATTTACCACCGTATCTTTTCTTGGAGATTGACAAAGCAAAAAGAAAAGCCCGCGCAGAAGGCAGGGATATTATTGATTTGGGCGTAGGGGACCCCGATTCTCCTACTCCGGAGCATATTATTGAGAAGCTGTACCAGGCGGCGCGAGAACCGGCGAACCACCGTTACGCATTGGACCAGGGGATGCCGGTATTACGTAAAGCTATTAGTGACTGGTACCAGCGGCGTTTTAATGTCAGGCTTGACCCTGAGACCGAAATCCTGCCCTTAATCGGCTCTAAAGAAGGCATAGCGCATTTTCCTTTGGCATTCTTAAATGAAGGAGACTATTCTTTAGTACCGGACCCTTGTTATCCTCCTTATAAAGGAGGCACAATTCTTGCCGGCGGTAAGCCCTATCTTATGTCCCTTAAAGCAGAGAATGCCTTTTTGCCTGATTTAAAAAAGATACCGTTAGGCATACGCCGAAAAGCGAAGATGATGTATATCAATTATCCCAATAACCCGACTTCCGCTGTTGCCGAGAAAAAATTCTATGAGGATATTGTCAGTTTTTCCGTTAAGAATAAAACCATCGTCATCTCGGACCTGGCTTATTCTGAAATGGCGTACGACGGATACAGGCCGTCCAGTTTCCTGGAGATTGAAGGTTCAAGGGAAGTAGGCATAGAATTCCATTCTTTATCTAAAACTTATAATATGACCGGTTGGCGGGTAGGTTGGGCATGTGGTAACGCTAAGCTGATCCAGGCCCTGGCAAAGGTCAAATCAAACATTGACTCCGGCATATTCTCGGCGGTCCAATTAGCGGGTATTGCCGCGTTAGAAGGGCCTCAGCATTATGTTGTAGATATGTGCAATCTCTATCAACAGAGGCGCGATACTTTGATTACAGGATTAAAATCCATAGGTTGGGATATAAAACCTCCCAAAGCTACTTTTTACGTTTGGATAAAGATTCCCAGAAAAACCGATTCTATAAAATTTGCCGCGTTATTATTAGAAAAAGCGAATATAGTAGTTACTCCAGGGGTAGGTTTTGGTAAAAACGGCGAAGGTTATATCCGTATGGCCCTGACTGTCCCCAAGGAGAGATTACAAGAAGCTGTTTGGCGTTTGAAGAAAATTCTGTAATGGCAATTTGTTATATAGCGCTGGGTTCAAATTTAGGAGACAGGAAAAAAAATATTAAAAAGGCATTGGGCCATTTAGCAGGAACAAAAGGAATCAAAATAGAAAAGATTTCCAGAATTTATGAAACTAGAGCTGTAGGCGGCCCTCCACAGGGAAAATTCTTAAACGCTGCCATCAAGATTAAGACCTCGCTTTCCCCTCAACTACTACTTAAAACTATAAAAAAAATAGAGAAAGATTCAGGCCGCAGGAAATCCGTCCGTTGGGGGCCGCGTGAAATAGATTTAGATATACTGCTTTATGAAAGCATGATTATTAAAACAAGAGGCCTTGTGGTTCCTCATCCAAGGATGTTTGAACGCGAATTTGTTTTGAAGCCGTTAAGAGAGATTATATGAAAGTTATCCGCAGCATAAGGAGTATGGCTGATTTTTCTAGAAACGCGCACATTAAAGGAAAAACTATTGGTTTTGTGCCGACTATGGGCGCATTGCACGAGGGGCATCTTAGCCTTATCCGGCAGGCGCGCAAAGAAAATGATGTTGTTGTGGTAAGTGTATTTGTTAACCCTGTTCAATTCGGGCCAAAAGAAGATTATAAGCATTATCCCCGTAACCTGAAACGCGATACCGAATTAAGCAGGAAATCCGGAGCGGATATTGTATTTTATCCTGACGCCGGGGATATGTACTTTTTTAATCATAAGACATATATTGAAGTTTGCGGCCTAAGCGGTTATTTATGCGGTAAGTTCCGCCCCGGGCATTTTAAGGGCGTGGCTACAGTAGTCGCTAAACTCTTTAATATCATTAATCCGGATACTTCTTATTTTGGGCAAAAGGACGCGCAACAGGCAATTGTCATAAAGAAAATGGTAGAAGACCTTAATATCCCTGTCCGGATAAAGGTGATGCCGACAGTGCGCGAGAAAGACGGATTAGCAATGAGCTCGCGTAATAAATATCTGGATAAAAAAGAGAGGGCTGACGCCGCAGTATTGTACCAGGCGCTTAGGATGGCGAGGGATTTAATCAGCCACGGAGTCACGGATTCTTTGTCCATAATAAGAAAGATGAGACAGCTGATAAGCAGCAAAAAGAGCGCGAGAATCCAGTATATATCAATTGTTAACCCTGTTGATTTATCTGGCGTAAACACGATAAAAGAGAGGGTGTTGATTGCCCTTAGCGTCTATATAGGAAAAACCAGGTTAATTGATAATATTGTTGTCAGCCCTTAACTATTATGCCGGGAAAAGATAAAAAATT
>JAQTVG010000053.1 GCA_028706895.1 Candidatus Omnitrophota bacterium | reverse complement strand
CAGGTACAGCCACCATGCCTTAGTAACTGGCGATGCATCCGGGGCGTTAAACGACTATAATGATTTTCTAAAGGCGCTCTTTAGCCGCTCTGGCAAGGTTTCCTTGTTCCTGAAATATTGCCGGTCGCTTTGGTTATGTACCCCGTTTTTTATAACCAGCGCTTAATTTTCCCGTCCCCACCGCAAGATATCACCAAAATATCTTGCAATTAAATTATATTTATGATAATTTATTAATCTATTCTTTTATTAACCCCTTAACAATACAATATAATAATATGGAAATCTTACATTTTACGGATGCAAATTTTAAAAAAGAAGTCCTGGAATCTGATTTGCCTGTTTTAGTGGATTTTTGGGCAACCTGGTGCGGGCCATGCAAGATGATAGCCCCTATCATCGAAGAAGCAGCCAAAGAATACGCGGGGAAGGTCAAAATCGGAAAAGTCAATATCGATGAAAACCCCAAGATACCCACGCATTACGGGGTAATGTCTATACCCACACTTATGTTTTTCAAAAAGGGCCAGGTTGTAAACCAGTTTGTCGGCGCGTTAAGCAAAGCCGAATTAAAGAAGAAAATCCAAGAGAATCTTCTGTGAAGAGGATATTTATCGCCGCTACAAAACAGAACGACGGAAAAACCACAATAGCGTTGGGGTTGATTTTTAATTTTCAGAAGGTTTTTAAGCGGATAGGGTTTATTAAGCCCGTCGGGCAGAGGTACCTGGAAGAAGACGGTTTTAAGGTTGATGAAGATTCTATATTAATTGAAGATACTCTGAAAATATGCGGGATAAAGTGTAAATTAAAAGACACCAGTCCCGTGGCGGTAGAAAAGGGGTTTACTGAAAATTATATAGCTAAGCCCGACCGTAAGCCGATTAGCAGGCAGATTAAGGAATCTTTTAAGCGGGTAGCTCAAAAGAAAGATTTAGTTGTTATAGAAGGAACGGGCCACGCAGGCGTAGGCTCGGTATTTGACCACTCCAATGCCGCAGTGGCAAGGTTATTGGGTTCAAAAGTAATTATAATATCGTCGGGCGGTATCGGCAGGCCCATTGACGAGATTGTTTTAAATAAGGCGCTCTTTGAGAAAGAGGGGGTTAAGGTTTTAGGCGTAATTGTCAATAAGGTAATGCCGGATAAATTTGGCAAGATAAGCCGCCTTATAAGAAGAGGATTAAAGAGGAAAGGTATTGAGGTCCTGGGGGTTATACCATATAATTCTTCGCTTTCTTATCCGACCATCAGGCAGATACTGGAAGAGACTGACTATAAGACACTGTTCGCATGTAGCGATGCGGCTTTGGATAACCATGTTGCCAAGATTGTCATTGGGGCAATGCAGCCTAAAGACGCGGAAAAATATATAGAGGACCATAGCCTGGTTATTACTCCCGGAGACCGCGAAGATATAATCAGGCTTACCTTGGACCTTTATGGCCGAGGGCGTAAAATCGCCGGCATAGTTTTGACCGGGGATTTGATGCCCGAGCAGGATTTTATTAACCAGATGCAGCAGGCATCTATACCGGTGTTATGGTCCAGGCAGGACACGTATGCAGTATCTTCTGTCATTCACGACTTGACCGTAAAAATCAGGCCTGCTGATAAAGAAAAAATTGAGACGGTAAAAAAATTAATCCGTGATTATGTGGATTTAAATATGATTATGAAAAGGATGTAAAAAATGGACATTGTGACTAAAATAAGAGCAAAAGCAAAAGCAGCACAGAAAACGATAGTTTTACCTGAAAATGAAGACGCGCGCGTAAGGGAAGCAGCGGAATTTATTTCAAAAGAAGGCATTGCCAAAATCATTCTCCTGGGCAAAGATAATCTTGATAAGGCAAAACAGGAAGAGTATGCGCAGCTGTATTTTGAATTACGTAAGCCTAAAGGCGCGACCCTGGATGATGCCAGGAAGACTCTGGAAGACCCGCTTTATTATGCGGCAATGATGACCCACACCGGAGATGCTGACGGATACGTGGCAGGAGCAAGCCATACTACTCCCGACGTTGCCAGGAGCGCGATACACTGCCTTGGCGTCAATGACAGGATAAGCATTGTATCAAGTTGTTTTCTTATGGGCATTCCGGATTGCCCCTATGGAGATGAGGGGGCGTTTATATTCGCGGATTGCGGGATTATTCCTGACCCGAACCCGAGGCAATTGGCATGCATTGCCATATCAAATGCCGAATTAGCGGAAAAGGTTTTGGGCGTCGTCCCGCGCGTGGCGATGTTAAGTTATTCCACGAAAGGCTCGGCTAAAGGAAGAGTTATTGACAAGACTCTTGAGGCGCTGGCTTTGGCAAAACAGATGCAGCCCGGCCTTTTGATTGACGGAGAATTGCAGGTTGATGCGGCGATTATACCCGAGGTAGCCGAAATTAAATATCCCAACAGCCTTCTTAAAGGCAGGGCTAATGTTTTGATTTTTCCTAACCTTGAAGCGGGCAATATCGGTTATAAACTGGTGCAGAGATTGGCAAAGGCGCGGGCAATTGGCCCGTTAATCGTAGGGCTAAATAAGCCTTGCAGTGATTTATCGCGCGGGTGTGTGGTTGACGATATAATAGATTGCGTGGCGGTAACAGCTATAAGGGTGCAATAACAATGAAAATACTGATTATAAATAGCGGAAGCTCTTCTATAAAGTATAAGCTTTTTGATATGCCTAAAGAAGAGAATTCAATACACGGCGTAATTGAGCATATCGGCGAAAAGGGCTCTAAAATACAGGACCACTATGCGGGCTTGAAGCTGGTTTTGGGAAAGATAAACAACGTGGATGCCGTGGGGCATAGGGTTGTGCACGGCGCGGAGAAATTCAAAAAACCCACATTAATTAATGCTTCGGTAATCCGTAAAATCAAACAATGCTCGTGTTTGGCGCCCCTGCATAATCCTGCGAATTTAGCGGGGATCATCGCCTGTAAAAAATTATTGCCGGGTATCAGGCAAGTCGCGGTATTTGATACGGCGTTTCATCAGACGCTGCCCGATTATGCCTACATCTATGGCTTGCCGTACGAATATTATAAAAGATTCGGGATAAGAAAATACGGCTTTCACGGCACCAGCCACGAATATGTAGCACATGAAGCAGCAAGGCGCCTAAATAAGCCGATGGATAAATTAAAGATTATCACCTGTCATCTCGGTAATGGCTGCAGTATAGCGGCTGTCCAGAATGGCAGATCCGTTGATACCAGCATGGGTTTTACTCCTTTAGAAGGATTAATTATGGGGACGCGCTGCGGGGATATTGACCCGGCGCTAGTTACTTATATTATGCAAAAAAAAGGCATTGATATTCACGAAATGGAGAACGTCCTGAATAAAGCCAGCGGCCTTAAGGGGATTTCCGGGGTAAGTAATGATATGAGGATATTGGAAAAAAGGGCAGGCAGCATGGACGGCCGCTCAGAACTGGCCATAAAGATTTTTATTTACCGCATAAAGAAATATATAGGCGCGTATACCGCGATTATGGCCGGATGTGATTGCCTGGTTTTTACGGGGGGTATCGGAGAAAACCAGGCAAGGGTCAGGAATGAAATTTATAAGGGCGTATTTTCCCATTTAAATAAGAAACCCGCGGTCCTGGTCATTCCGACTAATGAAGAATTAATGATTGCGCGTAAGGCTTATCAGTTAATAAAGCGACACCCGGCTATAAAGGATTAGCCGGTGCGCCCCTTCTGGGCAGGGAGAATAAAATGTTAAGAACTATTTTGAAATCCAAAATACACCGTTGCCGCGTAACAGAGGCAAATCTTTATTATGAGGGCAGCATTACTATTGATGAGGTGTTAATGGATGGTGCAGATATAATTGCCAATGAAAAGGTTGAGGTTCTCAATCTTAATAATGGCCTGCGCATTGAAACTTATGCGATTTGCGGCAAGAAGGACTCAGGAATAATCTGCCTTAACGGCCCTGCCGCGCGCGGCGCCTGCGTAGGCGATGAAGTGATTATTGTTTCTTATGCTGTCGTTGAAGATAAAGAAGCTAAGAATATAAAGCCGAAGGTGGTTAAAGTTGATGGACAAAATCGCATTAAAGATTAGGATTTTCGGCGACCCGGTATTAAGAAAAAAAGCGAAGCCGGTTAAACAGGTAACCCCGGAACACCGTATTATTTTAAGTGAAATGGCGAGGATGATGTATGCCGAGCAAGGTGTGGGGCTGGCTGCTTTACAGGTGGGTATTTGTGAATCAATGATTGTTGTTGATATCGGCAAAGGGCTTTATAAATTGATAAACCCCGTAATTACAAAAAAAGAAGGTTTTCAGTATATAGAAGAAGGTTGCCTTAGCGTCCCCGGGATTTGCATAGAAGTTAAACGCGCCGCGAAAGTAACAGTTAAGGCGCAAGACGATGATTCTAAGCCTCTTATCATAGAAGCAGAGGGGTTATTGGCATGTGTTTTTCAGCATGAAATAGACCATTTAAACGGCAAACTTATAATTGACCGCGCGTCAATAGTCGATAAGCTTAAAATAAAAAAGCGGCTGGAGCAGCTTAAGAAGAGGTCAGAGCATGAAAAATAAACTGCCCAAATGGTTTAAGCAGGATATTCCTGATGCCACAGTGCGGGGCAGGATACAAATGCTCTCCGAATTTAAGGTTAATACTGTCTGCTGCCAGGCGAAGTGCCCTAACTTGAGTTCCTGTTTTAAAGATTTGAAATTTACATTTATGATTTTAGGGAGTACCTGCACGAGAAAATGCAATTTTTGCGGCGTAACACAATCAGACGGAACTATTTTAGTATTAGATGAAAATGAACCGCACAGGATAAGCCAGATAGCAAAGATACTTAAGCTGAAGTTTATTGTAATTACTTCTGTTACGAGGGATGATTTGAACGATGGCGGAGCAAAACATTTTTCTAAAACCATAGAATTAATCCGCAGCATAGATAAAGACATTAAAGTAGAAGTGCTTATACCGGATTTTTCAGGTAATATTGAAAACCTTAAGATAGTGGTTGACGCAAGGCCTTCCATATTGGCGCATAACATTGAAACAGTCAAACGGCTGTATGAAATCTTAAGGCCAAAAGCCAGCTATGAGACTTCAATCAATATATTAAACAAGGCTAAAGAGATGAATTCCGCATTAGTTACCAAATCCTCTATTATGTTGGGGTTAGGAGAGACCGAGGATGAGGTTATATACACGATGGAAGATTTAAGGTCTAACAATTGCGATATCTTGACGCTGGGCCAGTATCTTGCGCCTTCAGATAAGCATTATCCGGTTAAAGAGTTTGTCAGCCTTGAACAATTTGAAAGCTACCGGCAGCTGGGTTTTAGGTTAGGGTTTAAGGCGGTGCTATCCGGCCCAAAAGTCCGTAGTTCTTACCGGGCAGAAGAAGTTTTTGGAGAGCTTGAACATGTATGACCTGATTATAATCGGGGCCGGGCCTGCAGGTTTGACCGCCGCGCTTTACGCGGGGCGTTCCCGTTTAAAAACCCTGGTTCTTGAGAAGATAGGTGTCGGCGGCAGGATATTGATGACAGAAGTTATTGAAAATTTCCCCGGTTTCGCAGGTGGTGTAGAGACTGCGGAATTGATTAAGCGTATGCAGCAGCAGGTCACGGATTTAGGCGTAAACATCGCGTTAGAAGAGGTGCTTGAGGTTGACTGTAAGCTTAAAACCGTAAAGACCAGCGAAACAACTCATTCGGCAGGAGCGATAATTATTGCTACAGGAGCGCATCCGCGCAAAATTGGCGTGCCAGGTGAAGACAAATTTACCGGCAGGGGAGTTTCTTATTGCGCTACTTGCGATGCGCCATTATACAGGAACAAAGATGTTATAATAGCAGGCGGGGGCAATGCGATGGCAGAGGAGGCGCTGTATTTAACACGTTTTGCCAACACGGTGAACATAATCCACAGGAGAGACCAGCTGCGCGCATCGCCCATATTGCAGGATAAGCTTAAAGAAAACAAAAAGATAAAATTTACCTTAACTAGCGTAATTACGGAGATAACCGGTTCAAACAAGGTTGAAGCCGTAAAAATAAAAGATGTAAATACGGCGCAGGAGAAAGTTATCCTGTGCGATGGAGTTTTCGTTTATATCGGTTACCTTCCGGATACATCTTTTGTGAAAGATAAATTAAAACTGGACGAGAATGGTTTTATAATCGCCGGGCAGGATTTATCTACTTCGGAGGAGGGTATCTTTGCCTGCGGCGATTGCCGGAATAAAACCCTGTATCAGGTTATCAACGCCTGCGGCGATGGGGCGGTAGCGGCAGATTCCGCGTATAAATATTTAGCGAGCAAAGGATAAGATGGTTAAATTTCCTACCAGTAATAAAAAATTGATAGACTGGGTTAATAAAATGGCGCGCCTCTGCGAGCCGGATGAGATAGTTTGGATAAACGGCTCAGTTGAGCAGAAAAATAAGCTTGAAAAAGATGCCATAGCAGACGGCGAAATAGTCCCTTTAAACAAGGAAAAACTCCCTGATTGTTTTTTGCACCGCACCAGTATAGATGATGTAGCCCGCACAGAACACCTTACTTTTATCTGCACCAGAAAAAAACACGAAGCAGGCCCTACCAATAACTGGATGTCTCCGGCCAAGGCCTACAAAAAAGGCAAAGGCAATCTTTAAAGGCGCTATGCGCGGAAGGGCAATGTATGTCATTCCTTTTTCTATGGG
>JAQTVG010000052.1 GCA_028706895.1 Candidatus Omnitrophota bacterium | reverse complement strand
AACCTCAAACCTTGCCCCTTTTCTTATATACTCATATGTATCTTTGTCTGTACTATCAATTGAAAAAATCATCCTCGTATTCGCCTTTGCTATAGCTTCTGACCACTCTTGCGTAATAAGCAGGCCGTTGGTATTTATCTCCTGGGCCAGCTGCGGGAATTTAGAAGCCTGTTCAAAGAAATCCTTGAAATAATCTACCATAAATACTTCCCCGCCTTGCCACATAATTGAATCCAAATACGGGAAAAAACCAATTATTTGCTCAAGGGCTTGCCTGGGCAAAGTAAAGTTATTTAATTTTCTCTCGCACATTATACAGTTTATATTACATTCGGAAGTCAGCACGATGCCAAGCCTTCTTACTCTAGACCCAAGCATAACCCTCTTCTCCTTTATTTCCGATTGGTTAAGCTCTTTATTATCCAGGTATACTGATTGGTTATACGTTAACATTCTCGTAATTTTTCTTTTCCGGAATGACCCAATGTGGTGACCAATTCTTTTCATTCTCCACCAACATACATCTCCAGCAATAACATTGTTTGCATTCACAAGGAGCCGCTTCATCTAAAAGCTCAAAAGTTCCGTCAATGAGATTGCCTAATTTCCGGCTGCCGTTTGCGCAACACCTGTAGGCGTCTCCAATAGGATAAACTTTCGCATACATCTGCCCCATCCTGCAGGATTTACTTTCCGTAGTTTTATATTCGGTGCCTGTCTTCCATTCAATAGTCTTCTTGTTGATAATATCGTCATTATCATAGCATCCTTTTAGATAAGAGAGCTCTGAATCCGTATAACCCGCGGGGTACTCCCTACCTTCAAATTTACCCATAAAAGGCTGCATATTAAACGATATTTTTAATTTATCAAATTCTTTCTTGTAATTGGCCATTTCGTTCATTTGCGGAGGATAAGCAACATAATTTGCCCAGGTTTCAAAGCCATGCTTTCTCAAAATAATGTGTTTCTTTAAAAATTCATTCAAATCCGCGAATTCGGGATGAAAAGTAGTGCCGATGCGTACCCGGTCAGGCGTTACGCTCCTGATAATGTCACTGACACCCGAGGAAAGATTTGTAATAATTTCTAAAGTGTGTATTTTTGACAAACCCGTTATTAATTCAAGAAACGACGGGTATGTAAACGGCTCACCGCCGGTGATATGTATTTCGCAGCTTCCGTATTTATTATAAATATCTTCCCATATTTTAAGCCATCTGGCGGCTTCAAGGTAAACCACTTTATCCCGGTCCCGGTCCCAGGAACCGGGAGGGTTCCAGGGCTTTGGCGTATTGCAATAGCTGCAGTTATAATTACAACCGTAGTGTATATCCCAGGTTATAAAAACACGATTTGGCCGGATAGAGCTTCTGTTGATTAATTCTTTAACTTTAGTGGACTGCGTTTCTCTTGCGGTATCTTTTCCGTTAACTAAAAAAAACGCCCACTCGTTACAAGGACAGACTTCACATTTGCAAGGCAAAGGGCCATCTAATAACTTAAAACTATCGCTGAATAAATTGCCTATTGGCTGCGGATAATTCCCTCCGCACCTAAAAACTGAACCGCCTGCTTTGATATTGGCATATACTTGCCCTGCCCGGCAGAGTTTACCCATTACCTGTTTGGGTTCCAGTTGGAGTTTTTCTCCTCCCACGTTACCAAGAAAAGGTTCTATCAACTTCTTTTCTTCCCGGGTATAGCTTTGAGGATAGTTCTTGCCGTTATATCCGCCCCAAAAGGTTAAAACGGCAATAGGCATATTTATACTCTTAAACTTATCTGAATAATATTTAATAAGTTTTACCTGGGGCGGATAAGCAAGATAGAATATATGCGAAAGCATACCACTCTCTCTAAGTAACAAAACATTTTTGGTGAATTTATCTAAATCCGCAAAGAGAGGGTGGAAGGTAGGGGTTATTTCTACCCTGGAGGCATCCACCTGCTTTACGAAACCATCTACGCTCACCGATAAGTTAGTGGTGATGCCTATATTATGCATTTGAGAGAGCTCTTTTATAAACTCTGTAAAATGGGGGTAAATAAATGGTTCTCCTCCGATGATGTCTATATGAGCAGAACCGTACTTTTTATATATTCTCTCCCATGGCTTCAATAATTCATCAGGCAGCATATATTTATTCTGCTTGGAAAGCTGGTGCCACTTTCCATCAAACCAGCAATAGGGGCAACGATAGTTACACGCGTAATGAATATCCCAGGTAAATTTCCTTTGCTCTTCCATCGTCATCCTTGCTTATACGGTAATCGCGCATCCGGAGGTACCGGCCAATGTTCTAACCAAAACCCTTCATTTCCCACAAGCATACATCTCCAGCAATGGCAATTATCCTGTTCGCATAAAAATGGTTTTTCTAACAATGAAAACGTGTTATCAAAAATGTTTCCGAGCCTTAAAGCTCCGGGCACGCAACAATTGGTTGCCTCGCCGTTAGGCAGAATCTTCGCGTACATCTGCCCCATGCGGCATAATTTGCCTCTGGTATTCCTTTTTGTTATATTAAAAGCGAAATCCAGGGTTTCCTTCACATGGACCCTGGTGCCAAGGCTATTCAAATAATTCAGTTCTTCTTGTGTATAACCTTCGGGATATACCTTGCCGCCATAATCACCGCCAAAAGGCAAAATTGAGAATGTTATGCCGGAATTCTCAAATTTTTCTTGAAATGCACTCATATTTTTAAGAAAAGGCGGGTATGTGACATAATTTACCCATATCTCAAATCCCGCCTTTCTAATCCGTAACACCTTTGAAAAAAATGTATCAAAATCGGTAAATTCCGGGTGAAAACTGGCGGCGATACGCGCCCTGCCTGGTTTAATTCTATTTATAAAATCATCCGGATCCCAGGAAAAATTAGTAGAGAATTCCAGCGTATGGATCCTGGACAGCCGCTCAATAAAATCCATGAAACCAGGATACACAAAAGGCTCGCCACCGGAAAAAAGTATTTCGCAACTACCGTATTTTTCGTATATACCGCGCCATATCTCAACCAGTTTATCTATGCCGGGATAAATAGTAGGCACTATTTCCTTTTTTCTTCCTGTGCCGTGAAACATGCAATATGAACACGCATAATTACATTCATGTGTAATATCCCAGTTAAAATATACTCTATGCGGCGCAATACCCCTCCTGTAATCCGGAGGAGATTTAATCTCCGGTAAATTATCCTTTTCATCAACTATGTTTATATATTCATTGCAGGGGCAGACCTGCGCCTCGCAAGGCGAAGGCTTATTAAATAACTGGAGGCCTTCATCAAAAATACTCCCTATAAACTTATCCGCCAACTGGCCACATCTGATTATGTTCCCATCGGCCTGAACAACCGCATATTTATGTCCGGCATTGCACAGTTTGCCTTTGGGGCTTCCTCCTTTTAGATGATAAACAATCCTATCAATATCGCCCAGGAATGGACGTATCAGGTCCATCTCCTCTTGCGTATAGCTATCAGGATATTTTTTGCCTGCGTATTCTCCCCAAAAAGCAGCAAGGGCAAAATTTATGCCTGCCTCTTCAAAGCGTTTTTTAAATGACCCTATCTGTTTCATCTGCGGCGGATAAGCCAGATAACAAACACCAGCCCTGAAACCCGCTTCTTTTAAAAGCAAAGTCTTTTTTATAAAAGCGCCTATTTCGGAAAACAACGGGTGAAAATTAAGGTCTAGATGCACCCTGTTAGGGTCAATCTTTTTGACAAATGTCTCAATATCCCCTGACATATTAGTAGTTATTTTAATAGTGTGTATCCTTGAAAGCTGCTCCACGATTTTGATAAAATCGGGGTAGAGAAAAGGTTCCCCTCCGGTAATTTCTATGTGAATCTGCCCATATTTATCATAAATCCGCTTCCAATGTTTAAACCATTCTTCAGGCGCTAAATATATATTGCGCTTACCCCCGTCAATCCACCCTTTATAGAACCAACAATAAGGGCAGCGAAAATTGCATTTATAATGGATATCCCAGGTAAAATATATCCCTTTTTTAGCAATTGGCGCCTGAGAGGGAGAATCCTTTTTTTGTTCTCTTATTAATTTCTCGCCCGTATCATTCCTGTCTTCTTCGGGAATAATATCGCCTTCGGCGCAAGGGCAAAATTCAGCCTCGCATGGTATGGTGTCTTCCATCAATTTAAAATTTGGGTCAAGAAAATTTCCCAAAGCATTATCTTCCCCAAGCTGGCCGCACCTGGCCATTTTTCCGTCGGGGAAAATAAGCGCGGCCCTATGTCCGGCAGAGCATACAGAGCCTTTTTTCCTTACTTTTTTAAACCACTCATCATTAATGCCAAGCAACCTCCGTTCATCCTGCGTATAGCCCGGAGGATAAACTACCCCTTTGTATTCACCAAAAAAAGGAATGATGTTTAGAATCCGGCCTGCGGAAGCGAATTTTTCTTTATAGTGTTCTATATCTTTTAAAAAGGGCGGGTAAGCAACAAGATTTACGCAGCCCTTAAAACCGCGTCCCCTGACAAACAATAGCTTTTGCATAAACTCCTCAAGGTTATCAAACTGAGGGTGATAAGAAAGCGCCAAAGACACTTTCAGCGGGCGCGGGTCTATTATTTCCGTAAACCTCTCCAGGTCTCCTGACGAATTAGTAGAAATATCTATGTGGCTGCATATTGGCATAAGCCTTTTTATTATTTCGATAAAATTAGGGTATATAAATGGCTCTCCTCCTGTAATAACAAGGTAGGGAGGGCCGTATTTATCGCTCACTCTCTTCCAGCGCCATTCCCATTCTTCGGGAGAAAGATATACAGTCTTGGCTCTATACTTTTCCCATTTGCCTTCAAAGAAACAATAGGAACAGCGGTAATTACAATCGTAGAGCATGTTCCATGTAAATCTAGCCTTGGGCTCCATTTTAAAAATTATCCCCCCATAAAATATCTATTTCCTGCGCTGTCCTGCCTCTGCGTATTACATGAGAACGGAAATCATTGACTGCCTGAGGATTGGCCCTAAGGCAATATTTAAAACAACTGTTTGAGCGGTTAATCAATGATTGCCTTAAATCATGGTAATACCTGCTGTTCCAAACGCTACCAAACTCAACTTTTTCTAAATTTTCCCCGCAATCTTCAGAGGCGTCGCAAGGTAAAATATCGCCTTTAAGATTAAACATGATTTGATCCCATGCCTCGCGGCAAATATTCAAATTAGCGTATTCTTTCTGGGAAAACCTGGGAGGTAAATCTATTTTTATGTTTAAACGGTTAGATAAATCTTCTGCCTCATCCAGCATCTGATTAGTAAGCTCTTGTTTAAAAAAACAGGACAAATATTTCTGGGCGGGAACATAAATGTAATTGTAATAGCAGATTACTTTATCTACTCCCAGATTAGCGGCTAACCTGACAAAATTAGGGAAGTCCTCAATATTGAGGGTAGTAGCTACAAAGATAAGGTGCACCGCGGGATTTCCTGTTTTCTTACGGAGCTCAAGAAGATACTTTAATTGCCCAAGGATTTTATGGAAATTATTCATACGGGTCATAACCTCGTGAAGCCTGCTATTAGAAGCATGAAGAGAAACGTGGATAGTATATTTACTCCTGCTTGAAGATATTTTTTCGCATATCTCAGGCGTCAGGCCTGAGCCATTAGTAGAAAACATTTTATGCACATGCTGAAAATTAATATCAAAATAATCCAATATCTCTTTTGGATTAGGTAATAATAAGAACTCTCCGGAACCCGTAAAAATAATCCGTTCCGCCCTGTTAAGAAAAACGGAAAGCTTGTCTTCAAAACGCTCTCTGTATACCTCGAGGTTAAACATCTCATAATCGCTGCCCCGTGAACAAAATACACAGCTGGAGTTACACGGGCCAGAGAGCTGCAGAAAAAAAGCCTTGGGGCCGGAACGAAGGTTGACTTTAAGGCTATTAAACTCCTCAGTGTTTAGCTGCGAGTTATCCCTCTGTTCGGCTTTTACTATAGCCGGGCTCTTCTCCCTTCCTGTCCTCTTTAACTTTTTCCCCGGCATAATATCGTGCGCGCTCCCAGAATTAATTGAAGCCACCGCCTTGTTCAATCTTGTTGATATCTCCGCTTCTATATGCGGACCTGATTGATGCTTAGCGATTCCGCCAGAATAAGCAATTATCTTTTCGCTCACTATCCTGTTCTCCGGCTCCGCTTCATAGTACTTAAGCCAGCAGTCAAGAGCGTTATTAAAATCTTCCTTATGCTCGTAATAGTGGCCCATATTAAACCAGCTGTCCAGCTCAACTGCAGTCTGTACGCCGCTAGCCACTTCAATACCTAACGAAGAAGCTAATTTGCAGAATTCCTTACAACGCCTTAGCCGCTCGGGGTATGTATTTGTGTTATCTTGTGATTCCCAATATAAATGGTTGGGCGGATTCGGTTTAACGCCGAATTCCTCCAGATGGCCGTGCAAGTAGCTAAATTCTTCCAAAGCGCAAAAAGTCCTGCTCGGGTAAACCCTATCCAGATATTTAGCGTTCCTTTTAATAAAATCCAGTGTTTCGGTGAAGTCTTTTTCTGTCTCCCCCGGGAAACCAAACATAAAATTAGCAGTCACCACTATCCCTGCTTCGTGGGTAGCCTTGATTACCGCATCGGCGTCACTTATGGTAAACCTTTTTCTCATTAAGCTTAATACCCTTTGAGAACCCGATTCAATGCCATAAATCAAGTGCTTACACCCGGATTCTTTCATCTT
>JAQTVG010000051.1 GCA_028706895.1 Candidatus Omnitrophota bacterium | reverse complement strand
ATTTAATTTGCTTAGACATTCCTGCCTCCTTTTATTCTTCTTAGACTAACTCCATTAACATTATTTTACAATAAATCCGCTTCTATACAATCCTTATTTAGTTTTTTAAATCTTGCCTGGACAAGTTGATTTTTCAGGTTTCCCCTAGACTTAACCCAAACCTTGATATAATTATCTGCATACCCTTCCCAATATTTATTGTTTTCTTTAGGATGCCCCTCTATAAGTACCTTACCGGCCTTATTTAAAAATTGCTTCCTGTAAATAAGTGAACAATTTCTGGAGATACCCGCAAGCAAGAGCGCCCTTTTTTTAACAATGGGTGTATTTATTTTATCTTTTAAGATACCGGCAGGTGTGCCCTGCCTCCTGCTGTAAGGAAAAATATGAGTACGTAAGGGCAGGATTTTTTTAACTAAATCAACGGTATTCTGGAAATTTATACTGGTTTCACCAGGAAACCCGACAAGAACATCAGTAGTAATGGCTATTCCCGGGACATAGCTTTTTATTCTTTTGATCAGGTTAAGGTAATCTTTACGGCTATAGCGGCGATTCATCTTCTTTAAGATTTCGTCATCTCCGCTTTGAATGGGAATGTGGAGATGACGGCACAATTTCTGGGATTGTTTCATTTTATTAATCAACCTACCAGAAACATCCCCTGCTTCTATTGAGCTTAATCTTATACGCAACAGCCCCTCTATACCCTCTAACTCCTCAATTGCATCTACAAGGTCCCTGCGTTTTTCTAAATCCCTGCCGTATGCCCCAAGGCAAATACCGCACAAGACTATCTCCTTAAAGCCGTTTTTTACCAATTGCTGCGCATCATTTATTATTTCGCGTAAATCCCGGCTCCGCGACCTGCCCCTTACTAACGGCACCTTGCAGTAAGAACAAAAATTATCGCATCCGTCCTGTATTTTTAAAAACGCTCTTGTGTGAGCGCAAAAATTACTGATGCCAGAAGGGAAAAACCTCTTGCTGATAATAAAACTTATGCCTTGTATATCAGCCAGGGCATTGGCATCCTTTTCCACGAGGCAGCCCGTGACTATTACTTTTGCCTGCGGGTTTCCCCTGATACAACTGCGTATTGCATTCCTTGATTTACGGTCAGCGCTTGCAGTAACAGTGCAGGTATCAATTAAACAAATATCAGCAGGCTCTGTGTTATATATTTGCGTGAATCCTGTTTTTAAAAACCTCTCTCTTATACTCTGTGTATCGTATTGGTTTACTTTACAGCCTAAAGTAACAAATTTAACTGTTTTCATGGTATAACCTTATAAAACTGGCTACGCTGACTGCCGCAGTCTCTACGCGTAAAACCAAATGCCCTAAAGAAACCGGAAGAAAACCTGACTTCTTTGCCAAATTAACTTCTTCGTCAGTGAAATCTCCTTCGGGCCCGATGAGGACGAGTATATTCTTGGCATTATTTTTTGCAAGGATACCTTTTAAAGCCTGCCTCTGGCCTGTCAACGTAGGTATTAATTTTAAATCATAGTTACTGGATTTAAGTAATACCTCTTCTATATTCATTATCGGCTCCAATACAGGTAACGTATTCCTTTGGCTCTGCTGGCTGGCGTTTAAAATAATCTTTTTCCAGCGCGCTTGTCGTAACATTTTCTTGCGTTTATCAAGTTTTACAATCACACGTTCGGTCTCCATAGGGATAATCGCGCCTACCCCTAACTGCGTAAGCTTATCAACAATCTCATCCATATGAGAGGCCTTTGGTATAGCGCAGGCAATTGTAACTTTAGCTTCCGGATGATTAACAAAAGAATTACTTTTTTCTTTAATCCTGAAAATAATACTTTCAGGTAATAACTCGCCTAAAACAGAACGGTATTCGCTGCCCTTATCGTCAAATATAATGACTTCTTCGCCTATTTTAATCCTTAAAACGTTTTTAGCATGGTGGACCTGTTCTTTATCATCAAGAGTTATATTGATGCCTGAGATATTTTTTGCGGGACAATAGAGCCTATGCATTTAAAAAGCCCTCATAATTAACTGAATGCCTAAAAATATAATTATCAGCCCGCAGATAAAAGTAAATACCTGGCAATAAACTGCTTTTTTATCAGATAAGAAGCGCGGTATCAAGCCTGCGACAAGAGCCAATAATATCAGCGGTGACAAAAATGTGCCGATGCCAAAAGAAAGAGAATACAAAAAACTGGACTGCCACGTCCGGGAAACTAAGCCTATGTAAGATAGTATGGACAATAGCGGCGCGCATGGCAGGAGCCCTACTATTAATCCAACGGCAAAAATACTTTTTTTATCGTGTTCAAATAAAACCCTGTACAAAGGTTTCCAGAAACCAAATTCTAACCTTCTTCCTAAGGCCATAAATAAACCGATAATAATTATGAAACCGCCTCCTAATATAAGGACATATTGATACATCCCGCCTATTAAATTTTCTACCGCAATCCTGCTCAAAAAGAAAATTGCCAGGCTCAATAAAACATATACGGCTATGCGGGCTAAAGAAAATAAAACATAAAGCATAATCCCTCTAGCGGCGCCCTTGCCGGTTCCCGCGATATAGGTAATGAGAAAAGGGCCGCAAGTCGCGATACAGGGTCCGGAACCGAATAATAAGCCCGTCAGAAACAAACTGATAATTATCTTGCTCATATTTAGTAATCTTTCTCCGAAAAGACTTCGGCAGTAAATATATAAATTTCGGTATTTTTGTCTTTCCACGCGTCACGAGAAAGCCCTGCCTTGCCTTCACAGAGTTCAGAAAGAAAATATTCCTTGGACCAGCCAGTTTCCGTGGCAACCTGGGGCAAAAAAACGCCGCTTTTGGAACCGCTTCTTACTATTACCCCGTGAATACCCATTTTAATTTCATCCGTTGACTCTATCCTTTTTAAAGGAGACAGCGCAGATATTTCAATTTCAATATCTTTTATTTCATCTGATGTTACAGGCGGAAATCGCGGGTCATCAGTGGCTGCCTCAACAGCCATATCCCTGATCGTAAGATATAAAGGCTCCCGGCCTACAAGATTTCCAATGCAACCGCGCAGTTGGCCGCGTTCATGCAGCGTGACAAAAGCGCCCATTTCTTTAAGCAGCTCCGGGTCTGTTTCGTTAAGCTCCGGTTTTTTACCTGTTTTCAAATATGACTGGATAGAACTACGCGCGATCATAAGCATCTTTTTTCTTTGTTCTTTGTTTAACATATTACTCTCCCTGCCTGCCGGCATGCAGGCTTTTTCCCGGTAAATGGCACAACTGCCATATCCTACCGTCCAGATACCTTTATTTTTATTACCGGTGACCTCGCTGGAATTTGTATATTTTAAAACATTCAATTTATCATACCCTAAGTCTCTGGCTAAAATCAAAGCAGATACAACAGGATACCCCCCGCATAGCTGCATCCTGCCTTCCTCTAACCCTTTATATAACCCGTGGACATCCATATCCTTTAAATAAGAAAGTGTCAGGCCGTCAATTATCCCTGCCTCCTCATAGCTGTAACCATGATACATGTCGCTAGAAGCTACTACCAGGACATCTTTACGGCTGCCTATAGCGGCTTTAAGCAAATCCGCCAGTTTTTGACAAGTCAAGAAATTACAATTCCCCATAACTATGGGGACAATTTTGAAATTAGATAAAGTTTTCTGCAAGAATGGTATCTGGACTTCAATGGAATGCTCTTTTTCAAAAGCAGCCGGTTCAAAAAAAACATCTTTATCCTTATAGAGCAATTTTTTGGTGAAGTCCTTGTCCACCTCAAGCTCCCCCAAAGGCGTACGGAAGAAGCCTTGCGGGTATACTGATATTCCGTTAAAATTAAAATAGTGGCTTGGCCCAATCACAATAATTGTCTTGTATGGACTGCCTTTAATAAGCTTATAGGCAAAACCAGCAGCCCCTCCCGAATAACCGTAACCGGCGTGAGGGCAAATCAATGCAAATATTTGCCCTTCCTTGCTTGGCGGGTTTAGAGCGTCAAGAAAACCATCAATCATCCCCGATAACTGCTGCGGATTATCGGGATAAAATGTGCCTGCGACATTAGGCTCTTTTATCTCCTGGGCATAACCTGAGATGTTAAAGGTTATCCAGCAGCAAAAACCAATTATCAATATCTTAATTCCAGACACCCTCAATCTTTTCTCCGCAAAACTTACACCTTCCATTTTCCAGGTTATTCTCCAGAACTACGATACCCGCGCGCCTTATTAACATCTTATTGCATTTCGGGCAGTAGGTATTCTCTGCGGGATGCCCGGGCACATTACCTATATAAACATATTTTAAGCCGCAATCAAGCGCAATTTGCCTGGCTTTCTCCAGGGTTTCAACAGGCGTATCAATAATGCTGGTTAGCTTATATTCGGGCCTAGCCCTTGAGAAATGTAGCGGCGTATCGGCCCCTAAATTATCTTTTATCCAAACGCACATTCTCCTGATTATTTCTAAATCATCATTATAGCCGGATATGACCAAATTGGTTATTTCTAAATGCACGCCCTCCTGTTTTAACAGCTTTAAACTCTTTAATACCGGCTCAAAGGTGCCCTCAGATAATTTAGCGTAAAAATCATCGCTAAAACCCTTTAAATCAATATTAGCAGCGTCTAAATATTTGGAGAGCTCCCTTAAAGGCTCAGGGTTAACATATCCATTAGAATGTATTACATTTTTTAAGCCCCGGGCCCTGGCCAATTTTGCCGTATCAAGCATATATTCAAAGAATATTACCGGTTCGTTGTAGGTATAAGCTATTATGTTACGCCCTGATTCCCTGGCCTTATTTAACAGTTCAGCCGGCTCAAGATAGCGATAGTTGACTTCTTCGGGGAGCCGCTGTGAAATCTCCCAGTTCTGGCAGAATTTGCACCTTAGATTACATCCGGCAGTGGCAACCGAAAAGGTAAAAGCGCCCGGCAGATAATGAAAAAAAGGCTTCTTTTCTATCGGGTCAAAAGGGTGGGCGGATACTGCTTTTGCATAAGTCAATGCATACAACACTCCTTCGCGGTTCTCCCTTGCCCCGCAAAAACCTCTCCTTGCGTCTGGTATAAAGCATCTCCTGGGGCATAACTGGCATTGCACAGATTTGTTTTCCAGCTTCTCGTAAAAAAGAGCTTCTTTTAATTCATCTTGCGCCTGCAGGTTAATTGCCGCGGGTAAATAAAAACTAAAAATAATTAGCGCGGCTAAGAGGGCTATACCTGGGTTTAACCTGAATAAATTTTTCATAGATTTTACAAAGGCAGGAACATTAATGAAACTTTGGTGGAGCTGAGGAGGATCGAACTCCTGGCCTCCTCGTTGCGAACGAGGCGCTCTCCCAACTGAGCTACAGCCCCATCATAATCACAAGATTAAATTTAACACAACTTGGCTCTTTTATCAAATAAAAAGTAGGAACGGGGCATAAAGTCCTTAGCTTAGTTATAGCCAACGCTTTTAGCGGATGGATTGGGTTGTTTTACGCAGCATGTAGTTTATGCGAGCGGCCAGGGTCCACCTGCTAAATAATTATCAGTGAGAGCGAGCATAAACTCCAAGCGAGGTTTTTCTCGGTGGGAAAAACCGAGCGGTGCTGCGAAAACAAGCCAAGACACACGCTAAAGGTGTTACACATGTCTATGTGCAATACAAAATTGGGAACGGCAGGTTTAATAAGTAGCAACTGCGGGCATATAGATACGGTTTTTTATTTTAACCGAAGGGTTATCAGGGGTGCCGCAGGTAGAAAGAGTAGGATTCCAGCAGGCAGTAAGTTGTACTTCAATATAATTATTAGTTGAACTGTATGAATAATAAGTAGGCTGGGTTGTGGTAGTAGTAAAATCGGGCCTGATATAAGAAAATCCCGTAGCCGAGTTTATCTCAGTCAGGGCGCTGCAAGCAGTGCCCGGGCAAGGGGTGGTAACAGACGCATCGGGATAAAATAAAATCTGATAAGTAGATTTAGCAGGATCAGTAGGGTTAGCAGAATCGTAAACATACGTATAACCTATTTCTTTGGTTGTGCCTCCATAAACAATGTTAGACACTCTTACCGCTATACCCTTATTAGTTGATGAAACGGTAAATGCCCGGACAGGAGAACTGCTGTAAGTACCAACCGCGCCGCCCGAAGTGCCTGTGCCGGTTAAATCCTTTGTCATGCGCTCTAAAACATAAGAAGCTTCATTCTGCAATTTTGCCCGCCTATCCGCGCCTGAAACCTGATGGCGCGTAAATATATCTATATTAGAAAAAGCTATTAACACGAGGGCAAAAATACAAACGGAAATCAATAACTCAATCAGCGATAATCCGCCGCTATTTCGCCTGCTCATCTTTAAACTATAAAGTTGATACATTTTTAGGTAATATTATACGTTTTTTATGCTGAAGGTTCAGTCCAACGTATATCAATCTTCACTTTCCTCAAATTGGAAATCGGGCTATTATCGGTAATAGTATATGTAGCATTATAAACAATACCGTCTATTGTCCTGTTAGCTGCTGAAGGACAATCGCTGCGGTCAGTATAGCCGGAAACGCCGCAATATGAGGTCCCCGGATAAAGCGGGTTACTGGAGCTCGCCCAGGTGTCCTGCCTTACGCCCAGCTGCAAAGGAGACAAAAATAATTTACTTAACTGCACTGCCTGAATTCTTGCGCGGGAATGCAGCGTCTGCCTTTTTCCTGCAAAAAGAACATAGGCAAGGCCAGTTGTAACTACGGAGAGGATAAGGGCAGAAATT
>JAQTVG010000050.1 GCA_028706895.1 Candidatus Omnitrophota bacterium | reverse complement strand
AATATTCTCTTAATTCTGTAACCTTTACCTCATTAACAGGGTCTATGCCCTTTAATAAAATACCGGCGGCATCTTTATTCTTTGTCAACATCGCCTGTCCATTTACAAAATCTGCCGTTGCTTCAATCCCGGCAATAGGTATCTTTTTAATCGGGGTATCTGTCACTACAACTAGATGGGCGTTCATCCCCACGGTCTTATGTTGAAGCTCTTGGTCAAATCCGCTCATTACGCCTATTACTACTATTAGCGCGGCAACGCCAACGGCAATCCCTAAAATTGAGATAAGGCTTGTAAGGGATATAAATTTTTCCCTTTGTTTTGCCACCAGATATCTTTTACTGACAAAAAATTCCCACATAATAATAAACTATTCTGCCTCTGCCCTCAATTGCGGAAATAATATCACGTCTCTAATAGACGCGGAATTTGTAAATATCATCACAAGCCTGTCAATACCGATACCCAACCCGCCTGCCGGGGGCATGCCGTATTCAAGGGCTCGCACAAAATCCTCATCTATCTGTCCCCCCTGTTCCCCAAACCGCTTTTTTTGTTCAATAGGGTCATTCAATTCTGAATATGCATTCGCCACTTCCATACCACCCATAAATAACTCAAACCTATCTGTCAAAAGCGGGTTATCCTTCTTGGTCTTCGCCAGGGGACATAGTTCGGTAAAAATATCCACGACAAAAACCGGATGAGCCTTCGTTTCGGGCTCAATCAAATCCGCTATGATATTAAGAATCTGCGTTCTGGATATCACGCCTTTTTTTAATTGGACATTTTTCTTTTTTAATTTTTCAATCCACTGCTTTGTATCATCGTCCGGATTTATATCAAAATTCTTCTTCATCAGATCGGCAAAGGATACCTTTTCCCACTTAGTAAGGTCTATCTTAAGGCCCAGGAATTCTAATTCTTCCTTGCCCAAAACTTCCCTCGCAGTGAAACGCACCAATTCCTCTGTCAATTTCATAACGCCGGCGCAATCTGAATAAGCGGTGTAAACCTCAAGCATCGTAAATTCCGGGTTGTGCTTAATAGAGATGCCTTCATTCCTAAAACTGCGGTTGATCTCATATATCTTTTCAAACCCGCCGACTAATAACTTTTTAAGGTATAATTCCGGCGCGATCCTTAGATATAAATCCATATCCAGCGCCTCGTGATGCGTCTTAAACGGCTTGCCGGCGGCGCCGCCCGGGATAGAATGCATCATGGGAGTCTCAACCTCTAAGTAACCGCGGCTGTCCAGAAACTCCCTGATCTTGCCGATAATCTTACTGCGCATATAAAATATATTTTTTACTTCATCATTTACGATCAGGTCCACGTAACGCTGCCTGTATCTGGTCTCAACGTCCTTTAGGCCATGCCACTTTTCGGGAAGCGGCCTTAAGGACTTTGCAAGCAGTGTAAAATCCGTGACCTTTATCGTCGGCTCGCCTGTGCGGGTCTTAAAAAGTTCCCCTTTTACGCCAATGATATCGCCTATATCAAGCTTTTCAAATATTGCGAATTTATCTTTACCTACAATATCCTCTTTTAAATATATTTGTATCTTGTCGCGTTGGTCTTTAATATCGCAAAATACGCTCTTTCCATGAGAACGCATAGCCATGATCCTGCCTGCTGCAATAATTTCTTTTGTTTCCGGTTGATCAATTAACTCTTTAATGCTCAATAAGTTAGCAAATGCCCTTCCATAAGGTTCAATACCCAACCCCTTTAAGGCTTCTAACTTGCTTATTCTTTGCTTTATAAGGTCATTTACATCTTCAGGCATAGTATACCCCTATTATTTGTATATTTTATTATATATGTAAAGGCTTGTCAACAGCGAATGTAAAAAAATAAGGGGGTTACAGGCAATGCGCGACTATTTAAGTAAGGGCTTCTAAAGGCATTACAAATGCCTTTACACCTTCTTTTCCAAGCGTCTTTCTTAACTCTTTTACACATGCTAGCAGTTGTTTTGCCTGGTTATCTTCACAGGCGATAAATATAAGATTATTTTTGCCGGGCCAGATGTCATTACCCAAATGTATGCCGGAAGTCTCACCGCTGCCAAAAACACCGTTTATCTTGGTGTAGTTTTTTAAGGCACATCGCTCCAAAACTCCCATGACTTCATCTTCAACGGCTTCATTATATGAAAGCATAATCATTTTCATGTATATTGTTCCTCTCCGGATTCTGGGCTATGGGTTATGGGTTTCTTTTTATGATTATTTTTAATCCTTGCTTCAACAAGTGCGTACAAAGTTGGCACAAATAACATCGTAACCAAAGTCGAAAGTGTAAGGCCGCTTACCATGGTAATGCCCAAAGGCTGCCAGGTCTCGGAGCCCTCGCCTCTCGAAGTAGCCAGGGGCAGGAGCCCGACCAACGTTGTAATGGTGGTCATGAGAACAGGCCTTAACCTGTCCTTGCCGCCCAAAGTTACCGCCTCAAGCATGGAATGCCCGCGTGCGCGCAGTATGGCTATATAACTGATCAATACTATAGCGTTGTTGACCACTATACCCATAAGCATGACTATACCGAGAAAACTTATAACGTTTAAAGTCGTACCTGTCAGTAGAAAGCCTAAAAACACGCCCGTAAACGTAAACGGCACCGAAAACATAACAATAAACGGATCAAGCAATGATTCAAACTGCGCGGCCATTACCATATACACAAGGATAATGCCCAAAAGCAACAGAATGCCCAGGTCCTTAAAGGCCTTTGCCTGTTCTTCAGCCTCGCCTCCGAAATTTATCATAACATCCGTCGGCAAGGTCATCTTATCTACTTGTTTTTTAATATCCTCGCGCACCTTTCCTGCTGAACGTTTATAGACGTTACATTCCGTCCTTACCACCCTTTCGCGATTTTGCCTTTCGATTTCGACAGGGCCGACAGTTTCATAAACCTCGGCAAAATTAATCAACTTTATCTGTTTACTGGTAACCGGCGAAACTATTGATAGATTTTCAACATCCTCTATCTTGGAGCGGGAGGACTCTTCCAGCCTTACATAGATATCGTATGTTTCCCCTTTTTCCCTGTATTTAGTGGCAGTTGAACCCTCTATGAATGTTTTAATGCTACTGGCTATTGTATTCATGTTGATCCCCAGGGCCGCTGCCTTTTCCCTGTTTATCTTGATCCTTAATTCAGGGCGGTTCATGTCTCTTGAGATGCTGGCATCAACCGCGCCGGGAATATTTTGCATGATATCCTTGATCTTGTTTGCCAGGGCAGTCGTTTCTTCAAACGAATGGCCTATTATCTCTACTTGAATAGACTTACCACCCGCGCCCGTAATCATCTGGCCCATCGGGTTGCCTGTTGAGACATCACTTTTTAAAACACCGGGTATCTTCTGAATCTCTTTTCTGATCGCCTGTCCTACTTCCTTTACGGAACGTTTTCTTTGTTGTTTAGGGACCAGCTTTAAACCACTCATTATAACGTGTTCCCCTGAAGTTCCTGCCGCCGACATTGCCCGGCCCATTCCTGGGGTTGTGCCGGGCCTTACATACATTAACGTTGCCTCCGGTGCATTCTTCTCCAGGATATCTTCTATCCTCTTTGCCACCTTATCTGTCTCTTCGAGCCGCGTGCCCAAAGCAAGGTTAACGGTGATACGCACGTCTCCGGAATCCTCTTCCGGGATAAATTCGTTTCCCACAAAACGCATTGAAAATAAACTCAAGATAAATGCCGCGAGAAATCCGAAAATAACAAATTTTTTATGCCGCAGGCACCAGGCCAGTGATTTTGCGTAAAAATTCTCCCATGATTTGAACCAGTTTTCGGATATGCTATAAAATTTGCTGGTCCACCTTTTCGCAATATTCCCCTCTTGCTGTATTTTAGAGGGCAGTTTTAACCATTTTGCGCAAAGCATAGGCGTAAATGTAACAGCGGTAAAAAGAGAGGCTACAAGCGTAACGGTCACTATCATCGCGAGCTCGCCGAACATGATACCGACGACTCCGGTAATAAGCAGCATGGGCAGGAATACCACTACCGTTGTCAGGGTGGAAGCGGAAACAGATAAAAACATCTCGGAGGTGCCGAAAATAGCGGCTTCCTGAAGGCGTTGTCCGCGTTCTAAATGGCGGTACGCGTTATCAACGACGACTATGGCGTTGTCTACGACCATGCCGCAGGCGATGGCAAGCGAAGAAAGGCTGATGATATTTATGGTCTTGCCGCTCAAGAAAAGATATATAAAAGCGACCAATAGCGAAAAAGGAATCGTAAGGGCGATAATAAAACTACCGGCTATCTGCCGCAGGAAAAACCACACTACCAGGATTACAAGTATGATGCCTAACCAGAGCGATGACGTAAGCGAATCAATGGCATTGATTATATCTTTTGAGGTATCAAATATCGTGTACATCTTCACATCTGTGGGCAGGGTTTTTTCAAGCTGCGCCAATCTTTCCTTTACCTGCCGGGCCACTTCAACCGCGTTTGTGCCTGTCTGTTTCTGTATCATCATCATGACGCCGGGATGCCTATTCATCCTTACATGCATAGTTACTTCTTTAAAACTATCTTCCACCCTTGCCACATCCTTAAGATAAACGAGCTTGCCGTCCCGTTTCCCCAAAATTATCAGATTTATCTCTTCCGGACTAGCGAATTCCCCGGGGAGCCGCAACATGTAATCCGTGAGCCCTGTCTTTATGCTGCCTAACGGCTGGGTGACATTCTCTTGTTTCAGCGCGTTCTGTATATCAAGTATAGACAGACCGTGCCCTTCCAGGCGTTCCCTGTTTATCCAGATATTTATCTGCCGCTCCAGCCCTCCGTAAAGTTGGACAGTTCCGACTCCGGGCAGCTGGCGCAGGGCATCGGCCACCCTTTTATCCACAAGATCAAATAATTCAGGATAATTTTGTTCGGCGGTCACGCTTAGAGCAAGGATGGGAATGCTTGCGGTATTAAACTTAATTATAAAAGGATTATCCATTTCATCGGGTATATCCGGAAGAAGGCGCTTGGTTAATTCAATGCGGTCGCGTATATCGTTTGAGGCCTCATCGAGGTTTGCCCCCCATTTGAATTTAAGCGTTATTACGGATACGCCTTCCAGTGAACGAGAGGTAATCTTTTCAAGGCCAGATGTGGTAGAAAGCTGGTTCTCGAGCGGCTCTGTTACCTTTATCTCAACGTCTTCGGGGCTGGCGCCCGGATATGAGGCCACTACGGTTATGACAGGCGGTTCAATCTCTGGCATCATGTCTATGCCGAGGCGGGTTAAACTATAAAATGCGATAATAATAATGGAGAAAAAGATCATCAGGTTTGTGACAGGTTTTTTTACGCCAAATTCGGGTAGATTCATCTTTTTATTCCTCCGGCGCTACAAAAACCCCATCGCCCAGGCGTTGCTGCCCCATGATTACAACCATATCCCCTTCTTTCAGGCCCTCGGTTACTTCATAATACGGCCCCTGGCGAATTCCGACCTTGACTTTTCTTAAAACCGCTTTATCGCCTTCCGTGATATAAACATACAAATCCGGGTCTTTTCCTACAAGAGCCTCTTTTAAAATAACAGGCACCCCTTTATGCTGACGGATGACCAGGCTTATTTTCGCGAACATCCCTGAGTTTAATTTATGCTGCGGATTCTCAATAACTATTTCTGTGGCGGCGGTGCGCGTAGCCAAATCCACCACAGGACTGATCTTGGTAATTGTTCCTATGAATTCCTCATCCGGATAGGCGTCAACGCGGATCTTGGCCTCCTGCCCCAATGAGATCATGGGTATATATTTTTCGGGTATTTCAAGATCTATTTCCACCCTATCCATATCAACAACCAGGGCTATCGGCGTCTGTGTGCTAACCTGCGAGCCAATATCTACGAAGACCTCGCCTATCACGCCTTTAAGAGGGCTCTCAACCGGCGCCTTTTCAAATTTGAACCCCACTTCATCGCGGTCGACATAGGCAATCACCTCGCCCTTCTCTATATTAGCTCCCTCTTCCTTTATTTTCTCTATGATCTTTCCGTTCACCTTTGGATAAATAAGGGCTTCATCCTGTGCCTTGATGTTGCCGACATATTCTATTGACTCCGCGATCTCTTTTAATTCGACCTTCATTACCTTGACGGGGATTGCGGTTTCCTTTTCTGCGGTCGCCGCCTGCTTTTTGGCGCAGCCAGTAATTGAAAAAATACACAAAATAGTCGATATCAATAAAATAAAAAATATCCTTTTTGGATTTTTATTAATTATCATCATTCCTCCAATTTAACATTATTTTTGACCAAGGTCAAACCTTCTGATTTATCCAAATTTATAATGGCGACATTATAATCAACCAGTGCCTTTAAGTAACTAAGCTGGGCGCGGGATAACCTGTCCTGATAATCCAGCATGTCGTGCGTGCTGACCTGGCCTGCGATATAACGTTCTTTCTGGGCGTCAAAATTCTCCTGCTCCTTTTCCTGGTAAAGTTTTGATACCTCTACCTGGCGGGCCTGAATATTCACTTCCCTGACCCTATCCCGGACATCAAAAATTATATTCTGCTCCATCCTCTGAAAGGCAAGCAATGCCTGGGCCTTTTCTAATTGCCGCTGATCGTATGTTGCCCTGTCTGCCTCTCCCCATGGGATGTTGAATTTTACCCCCATAGACCAGTCCGGATAATCCGGGCCGACCTTTTGCAGGGCCTTGCCGTAATTTCTGCCGAGCCCATTCAGGCCAAGGCTTCCGCTTAAGTCTATCGTAGGCAAGAGGGCATTCTTTGCCACTTGTATTTTAATATCCTTGTTCTTTAAACCTATCTTCGCGGATTTATAATCCGGCCTGTTAT
>JAQTVG010000049.1 GCA_028706895.1 Candidatus Omnitrophota bacterium | reverse complement strand
CAACGCCACATGCGGTGATTTTTTCTGTCCAGAAGGGACGCACCAGCCATTCAGATATGGTTGGGTGTTATGAGGCTATATGGATTTATTCGACGAACAAAAACAGGAAAATTTTAAAGACCTGCCTTTAGCAGTACGCATGAGGCCGCGTACCCTGGATGAATATGTCGGCCAGGAGCACATATTAGGCGAGGGAAAGCTATTACGCCGCGCGATTGAAGCAGACCGCATTAATTCATTGATACTATATGGCCCGCCGGGAGTAGGTAAAACTTCTCTTGCCTGGTGCATCGCCCATGTTACTAAATCCGGATACATCGCTATAAATGCCACGACTTCCAATGTGGAAGAATTAAGGAAGGTTATTGCCCAGGCAAAACATAAGAAATCAAGCTCCGGCCAGAAGACAATACTTTTTATTGACGAGATTCACCGTTTTAATAAAGCCCAGCAGGATGTCTTGATGCCCGATGTTGAAGAAGGCAATCCCGTTTTAATCGGCGCGACTGTGCACAACCCGTGTTTTTCTTTGGTGGCGCCGTTATTGTCGCGTTCCCTCGTCGTTGAATTAAAATCGCTCAAGGAAGATGATATTCTAACTATATTATCTTCCGCGCTTAAAGATAAAACCCGCGGGTTCGGGGAACTTAAGATAAAACCCGATAAGAAAGCATTGGTGTTTTTAGCTAAAACTTGCGAGGGCGACGCGCGCCGGTCGTTAAATGCCCTGGAGATAGGCGTGTTAACCGCGCCTAAGTCCAAAGATGGTTTTATTAATTTTGATTTAGAGGTGGCTTCCGAATCTATCCAGAAGAAACCGGTGGTTTATGATAAGGATGAAGACGCGCATTATGATACCGCCTCGGCATTTATAAAGTCAATGCGCGGCTCAGACCCCGACGCTGCGCTGTATTGGATGGCAAAGATGCTTTATGCGGGAGAAGACCCGCGTTTTGTTGCGCGCAGGATTTGTATTGCCGCAGCAGAAGATGTAGGTAATGCCGACCCATTGGCGATTGTCCTTGCTAACGCAGCGCTGCAAATTTCGGAATTTGTGGGTATGCCTGAGGCGAGAATTGCTTTGGCTCAAGCAGCCATATATGTTGCCTGCGCGCCAAAGTCCAATGCCAGTTACCTTGCTATTGATAAAGCTATGGCAGATATGGAGAGCCATAAAGTTCAGGAAGTTCCTGACCACTTAAAAGATGGCACTTTAGACGGCGAAACCCTGGGCCACGGCGAGGGGTATAAATACGCCCATGATTACAAAGGCCATTATGTAAAACAGAAATATACAAGAAAAGCCGTAAAATACTACGAACCTACGGATATCGGCTATGAGGCAAAGATTAAACAGCGCTTGGAAAAGCTACGCGGCAACCAGAAAACAGCTTAACCGCGCTATTGATTTTTTACTTGAGACAGCTTTGGAAGTATGGTAAAATTTAGTATCAATTTATGAGGGAAGAATGATTATAACAGAGCAGAAACCCTTTCAGGAGATTATAGATAGCTTAAAAGGGTACACCAAGATATTTTTGATAGGCTGCGGCGAATGCGCCACCACTTGTAAGACAGGCGGCGAAGAAGAGCTCCTTAAAATAAAGAGTCAGCTAGAAGCAAGCGGCAAAATTGTCTTGGGTATGTGTATCCCTGGCTCGCCCTGCCTTGCCCCTCAAATAAAAACAGAATTAGCCAAAAATATGAAGCTTTTGCGCGAAGCCGACGCTATTTTGGCCATGGCATGCGGGTTGGGAGTTCAGTCTATAAAGGATAATGACCGGCTGGGATTAATTATTTTACCCGGCTGCAATACTTTGTTTGGGGCTGTAATGGATGCCCAGGGGAATTTTTTTGAAAAATGTTCCCTCTGTGGGGAATGTGTGTTAGATGTGACTGCGGGGATATGCCCGATTACTTTATGTTCGAAGGGAATTTTGAACGGCCCTTGCGGCGGAGTGAATAAAGGTAAATGCGAAGTTGATAAAGATAAGGATTGCGCCTGGGTTTTGATATATAGGGAATTGGAAAAAAGAAAGAAACTGGATGAGCTAAAGAAAATCCAAGCGCCCAAGGATTTTAAAAAGGCGACCAAGCCTCATAAATTAATCCTGGCAAAATAAGATGGCAGACCTACCATATTCAGAAAAAGTAATGGACCATTTTTTGCACCCGAGGAACGTCGGGGAAATCCCTGATGCCAGCGGTGTCGGCAGCGTCGGAAATCCCGTGTGCGGAGACATTATGAAGATGTTTATCAAGATAGAAAACGGGGTTATTGTGGACGCCAAGTTTAAGACCTTTGGCTGCGGGGCTGCCATAAGCACAAGCTCCATGGTTACCGAAATGGTCAAAGGAAAAACCATTGAAGAGGCCCTGAAGATTTCTAATAAAGCCGTGGCAGAGGCGCTGGGCGGTCTGCCTGCGATAAAGATGCATTGTTCTGTGCTGGCTGAAGAAGCATTGAAATCGGCGCTGGCGGATTATTACAAAAAAATAGGCAAAGACCCCAGCGGATTTGAGCCAAAGGAAGATTCGCATGAGCATCATGGGCATTAATGCCATGCGCGGCGAGAAGTTGACAAAAAAGCAAATACGTAGTAAAATACTTTTGAGATTAAAAACACAGAAGGAGGAAGACCGAGACAAAAAAAGTAAGATAATAAAGGAGAAACTTTTTAGAACATCGGTTTTTAAAAAAGCAAAGATAGTTATGTTTTACATCTCGTTCGGTGGTGAGGTTAACACGCAAGATATGATAAAAAAAGCACACAGATTAGGTAAGATAGTTGCGGTTCCAGTTTGCAAGCACCATAAAATAACAATAAGGCCGTGTATGTTAAGGAATAAGACGAAAATCCAAAACGGCCCCTATGGTATATGCGAACCCGCGATTAAAGAATACATTAAATTAGATGACTTAGACCTTGTGATAGTGCCGGGGGTTGCCTTTGACAAAAAAGGCAATCGTTTGGGACGCGGCAGGGGATGCTATGATTATTTTTTAAAGAGGTTAGCCCCTGATATTGCTTCTATCGGCCTGGCATTTGACTTCCAAATCTTACCTTCTCTACCTACCACCCCGACGGATGTAAAAATCGGCAAAGTGATTTTTGCCTAAAAGTCCGTTCCGGTTCCGTGTACCGCTTCATTTTGTAAACAATTATCGTTTGTGTTTTAAGTAAAGAATTATAGACAGGAGGTTGACAGGGCAATGTTGAATATAATCATATTTATTGCTATTGCTTTGGTCTCCATATACGCGGGTTATATCTTGAGAAAGCATATAGCCGAAAAAAAGATTCAGGATGCGGAGACAAAAGCCAAAGATATTTTAGAACAAGCTAAAAAGGAAGCGCAGGATAAGCGCCGCGAAATAGAGCTGGAGTCCAAGGATCTCTTATACAAGATGCGCCAGGATTTTGAAAAGGAAACAAAGGACAGGCGCCAGGAAATATTGAATTCAGAGAAGAGGCTCACCCAGAAAGAAGAAAATATTGACCGCCGCCTTGAGCTTTTAGAGAAGAAAGAAAAAGATATAGAGCTTAAGCAGGAAAATGCAAGAAAACAGGAAGAAGCCATAAAGGCCAAGGATGCCCAGTTGCACCAGCTTATTGCAGAAGAAAAAGAAAGGCTGCAGAAGATATCTTCGTTATCGGCTGAAGAGGCCAAGCATATACTTTTGAGCCGCCTCAATGAAGAGTTAAATAGCGAGAAGGCAGTGTTTATCAAGAGGCAAGAAGAAGAATTGCGCAGCCAGGTTGATAAGAAGGCGAAGGAAATTATAAGCCTTGCTATTCAAAGATGCGCCGCAGAACATGCAGTTGAATCTACGGTAAGCGTAGTAGCGTTACCTAATGATGATATGAAGGGAAGAGTTATCGGCCGCGAGGGAAGGAATATCCGCGCCCTGGAAATGGCCACAGGCGTAGATGTAATTATTGACGATACTCCCGAAGCAGTAACCCTGTCTGGTTTTGATACTGTGCGCCGTGAAATAGCGCGGCTTAGCCTTGAGAAGCTTATCAGCGACGGCAGGATTCACCCCGGGAGAATTGAAGAAATAGTAGAGAAGACCAAGAAAGAGATGGATGAAAAGATACGCGAGGAGGGCGAGCGCGCCGCATTTGACGTGGGAGTAGATAACCTGCACCCGGAGTTGGTAAAACTTATCGGCCGCCTTAAATACCGCACAAGCTTTGGCCAGAATGCCCTGCAGCATTCCAAGGAAGTAGCTTTTCTTTTGGGCGTGATGGCTTCAGAGATGGGTTTGGATTTTAAATTAGCCCGCAGGATCGGGCTCTTGCATGATATTGGTAAAGCAGTTGACCACCAGGTTGAGGGCACGCATGCCAAACTCGGAGCGGATCTGGCTAAAAAATATAATGAATCTATTGAAGTTGTAGGTGCCATTGAAGCCCATCACGAAGAGGCCGAACCCAAGAGTTTTTATGCGGTTTTAGCTGTGGCAGCCGATGCTATAAGCGCTGCCCGTCCAGGCGCCCGCCGCGAAACGTTAGAAACTTACATCAAGAGATTAGAGAAGCTGGAATCCATCGCTAATCTTTTCAAGGGTGTAGAGAAATCTTTCGCTATACAGGCCGGACGCGAGATACGCGTAATTGTGCAGCCGGAAAAAATTGCGGACGGAGATGCTGTTAATCTTGCGCGGGATATCCGTAAAAAAATAGAAGAAGGCATGGAGTATCCTGGCCAGATTAAGGTGACTGTAATCAGGGAAACCAGGGCAATAGAGTACGCTAAATAAATGAAAATTCTATTTATCGGTGATATAGTCGCAAGCCCCGGCAGGGAAGCGATAAAAGGGCTTCTGCCTGAATTGCAAAAAGAATATGGGCTTGATTTCATAGTCGCCAACGCCGAGAACGCCGCAGGCGGCTCAGGCATTACCCCCGCAGTTGCCAGAGAATTATTTGAATCTGGGGTAAATGTGCTTACATCCGGAGACCATATTTGGAAGAAGCGGGAAATTTTTGAGGTTATTGATAAAGACGAAAGGATCTTAAGGCCGTTAAATTTTCCTCCGGGCGCTCCAGGGCGCGGCGCCTGTTTGTTTAAGGCCAGGAATGGCTCTAATATAGGAGTTGTGAATCTCCAGGGAAGAGTTTTTATGGAGGCATTAGAGTGCCCTTTCAGGGCCGGCCGGCAGGCAGTAGAGGAATTGTCTAAAGACGCAAAAATAATCATTGTAGATATCCATGCAGAAGCAACTTCAGAAAAGGTGGCAATGGGCTGGTATCTGGATGGCAAGGCCTCCGCGGTTTTGGGCACCCATACTCACGTGCAAACTGCGGATGATAAAATTTTGCCCGGCGGATGCGCCTATATTACGGATGTGGGCATGACAGGGCCGCAAGATTCGGTTATCGGCAGAAGAGTTGAAGATGTATTAGAAAGGTTTATTACGGCCGTACCAATAAGATTTGAAATAGCCAAAGATAATATTCAATTACAGGGCGCGGTATTAGATATAGACGATAATACAGGAAAGGCAAAGTCAATCTTGAGGATACAGAGAAAGCTGGTTAACTTATGAGAAAACAAAAATTAAGTATTTGCGCGGTTTTTTTAATTATTTTATTCTTTATCGGTTCCGGGTCATTTGCCCAACAGGGCGATAATCTTGAATTTATTTTAGACGTCAATTCTCCTGCTATACCCTTGCCTAAAATATTCAAGCCAGGCGTTGATTTAAGCGGCCGCGGTTTCCATCGCCAGGCTACCTGGCCGCAAGGTTTGGCAGCTGTGGAGGTTTTGGATACCTGGGGCAAAGATATCGGATACGGCGGTGTATACCGCCTGCAGTATAACCTTTGGGAGATAAACCAGCTTGCCAAGGACAAGGACGCGCAGGATAAGCTGTTAAGTAATTATGAAAATATTATCAAGAAGATAACCGACGCAGGCGGCATAGTTATACTTGATATATTCAGCACGCCCGCCGGCCTTGGCCAGACTTTAGACAAGAAGAGCCCGCCGTGGGATTTCCGGGCATTTAAAGAATTAATCAAGCGCCATATGAGGGATTTAAGCTGTAATAAAAGATATAACATATGGTATGAAGTCTGGAGCGCGCCTGATTTGGATGATTTTTTCCTGGGGAGAAAACAGGAATACCTGAATTTATACCGGGCAGTTGCGGAGTCCGCAAGGGAACTGGGCACGGAAGCCAAGATATATATACCTGTGGGCGGCCCTGCGACGAGCTGGTGGTTCCAGAATTTTGATGCCAATACCGTGGTTACAGCCGAAAAAAGCCTCGTCTATGAATTAATCAAATTTTGTTACCGTAACCACCTGCCGTTAGATTTCGTCAGCTGGCATGCTTATTCAGCCGACCCCAAAACCGAGAAAGAAGTAACTATTTATAAAAAGAATGCTGTAGCCCTTGTGCGGGACTGGCTTTCTTATTTTAATTTTGACAGGAACACCCCTTTGATTATAGACGAATGGAATTATGATACCAACGCCAATATATTGCCGGAAAGGAAAGAAAAGTCTTTCATTGCCTCAAGTTATATACCCAGCCGCATAAAGAATATGTATGAGGCAGGCATTAACTATCAGTTGTATTTTTGCCTCGAGGATTTCCAGGGCAATAAAGAGAATGTGGTCAGGAACGTGGGCATATTCACTTTTAACTCAGAGGCTTCCGGTTATAAGGGCGAACCAAAGTCCATATATAATCTCTTCAAAATGCTTTCCGGCCTGGGCAGCAGGATGTTTACAACTTCTTTAAAATCAAGCGATGAATTTGTAGATGTTATTGCCACAAAAGGGCAAGACCGCCTGGCATTGCTCATTTATAATTATATTGACCCTGAGATAGCCAGGAATTACTTATCCCGCAATATTGCTACTCTAAACAGCGCAGAACGTAAGAGCCTGCTCAACATTATCGCCTCA
>JAQTVG010000048.1 GCA_028706895.1 Candidatus Omnitrophota bacterium | reverse complement strand
GAGAAAAACCGGGCAGTACCGCCTGTAGGCAAAACATGGCTTGGCCCTGCGACATAATCTCCTATAGCAGTAGGGCTGTGGGGGCCGAGGAATATTGCGCCGGCGTTTCTTATACCCTTCATAAGTTTCTGAGGGTTTTTAACCAGTATTTCCAAATGCTCCGGGGCAATTTTGTTAGTAATATCAACTGCCTGCTCTAAATTCTTGGTCAGGACGATAAATCCCGGGCTATCCTGGCACTGCGACTTAACCTCTTTAGCCAGGCTTTTAGAATTGGTAATTAATACAGCTAAACCACCCGCGTGCTCTGTCTGGGCTTTCAGATCAGCAATGATAAACTTAGGGTCAGAGTAACGGTTGGCAATAATAACTAATTCAGTAGGGCCCGCGATCATATCAATATCAACTAAACCAAAGACCTGTCTCTTAGCTTCGCTTACATAAACGTTACCGGGGCCGACTATTTTGTCAACGCTGGTAATAGTTTTAGTGCCATAGGCAAGCGCTGCGATAGCCTGGGCGCCGCCAATCCTATAAACCTCATCTACTTTAAGCAGGTCTGCCATTACAAGTATATGAGGATTTATAAACCCGTGTTTATTAGGAGGGCTCACCATGACTATTCTTTTAACTCCTGCCATTTTCGCCGGCAGCACTGTCATATACACAGTAGAAACCAAAGGCGCTGTCCCTGCGGGTATATATATTCCCACCCTGTCTAAAGGCGTATAGTTTTCGCCCAGGATGACCCCATCCCCGTCTTTCATCCTCCAGGACTTTTTTATGGTCTTGCGATAAAACCGGTTTATATTTTCAATGATGACCTTGAGGTTAGAGACAAAATTAGGGTCTATGTTCTGATAGGCGCCGCTGATTTCTATTTGCGAAACCTTAAGCTGGCGGACAGACATCTTTACGCCGTCAAATTTACGGGTGTATTTTAAAAGCGCTTCATCCCCGAGGAGCCGCACATTTTCTATAATCTGCTTGACTTTCTCTTCCACGCGCCGCGATTTAATTATACCGCGGTTATAAATCTTCTCTAATTGTTTGCTGGTAAAACGTATAATTTTCATTTTAAATTACCGATAATGTTCCTAAATTCCGACAAGGCCTTTTCTATGTTTTCGGGGTTACTGCCTCCTGCCTGGGCAAAATCTTTTCTCCCGCCGCCGCTGCCGCCTATCTGCCTGGCAACATCGCGTATCAATACTGACGCGTCTAATCCTTTTGTAAGCAAGTCAGGGGTTATCCCTATAACCAAAAGCGCCTTATCTTCAAGCTTAGAGCCCAAGACTATAACTGCATTATTCGTCTTTCCTTTGATTAAGTCAACATTTTTTCTTAACAAATCCATATTCAAGGATTCTAACGCCGCAGTTATAACTTTTATACCGTTTATTGTTTGCGCTTTTTCTATCAGCTCATCTATGTTAGATTTGGCGATATCCAGCATTTGCGAACTTAAACGCTTTTCCAGTTCCTTAACCTTGGCCAAACGTTTATCTAGTTCCTGTATTATTTTATCTTTAGGCACTCCTAAAAGAGAAGCTACTCCGTCTACAATCTCATCTTCTTCTTTCACGATTTTATAAGCATTGGCCCCTGTTGCCGCCTCTATCCTTCTGACTCCGGATGCAACGGAACCCTCCTGGATAATTTTAAATAAACCAATCTGGCCCGTAGAGTCCAAATGTGTCCCACCGCAGAGCTCCTTGGAAACTTCTGCGATTGAGACCACACGCACCTTGCCTTCGTATTTTTCGCCAAAGAAGGCCAATGCCCCTGTTTTCTTGGCAGTTGATAAAGGCATCTCCTTCACGGACAAATCTTCATTATTCATTATGTGCTCGTTAACTATTTGCTCTACGCGGCAAAGCTGTTCGCTGGTCAAGGCCTTAAAATGCGTAAAATCAAATCTTAATTTATCTTCTGCGACCAATGACCCTTGCTGCTGCACATGAGCGCCCAGGACTTCTCTTAAAGCCGCCTGCAAAAGATGGGTAGCAGTATGGTTTCTTCCTATAGAGAGCCTGCGCTCAACATCTACGCAAGCCCTTAATTCATCGGCATTCTTAAAACTGCCTTCTTTAACGACGCCTTTATGCACAATAACCTTATCAAACTTTTGGGTATCTATAACCTGGAAAATATTTTTCCCTTTTATAAGCTTGCCTGTATCTCCTACTTGGCCGCCTGACTCAGCATAAAATACGGTTTTATCTAAAATTACCTGCGCCTGGTCGCCCTTGGTTATTTTCTTTACCGGAGCGTTATCTTTTACAATTTTTAAAATCCTGGATTTAACTTCATATTTTGAATAACCTGAAAAATTAGTCTTGGTAGCAGTCAAGTGCAAATCCTTCAAATCAAAAACATCGCCTTTCATTGCGCTCTGTAATTTGGAGCGTGTTTTCTGCTCTTCCACTTTCTTGTTTAATCTGTCTTGTGATATTTCCACGCCAAATTTTTCCTTCAACCAATTCGTAGTAACCTCTAAAGGCAACCCGTAAGTATCATAAAGCTCAAAAGTAAGATCAGCTGATTTTACAGGGTCAGACGCAAAAGAAGGTTCGCTAAACTTTTCTTTTAACAGGGCATCGCTTGATTTCAGAATAGAAATAAAGTTTTTCTCTTCAGTTAAAACTATTTCAGCAATATTTTCCCTGCGGCTTCCGAGGTCCGGATACGGAACTTTCATAATTTCCGCTACTATCGGAACCAGCTTATATAAAAATGGCTTATGCAGCGAAAGATTATAGGTACTCTTACGGATTAATTTCCTTACTACGTAACCACGGCCATCATTAGAAGGTAAAATTCCGTCATAAATCGCGAAAGTTACGGCGCGGATATGGTCGGCAATAGCATAAATAAATTCTTTCTTAACATTTGCGCTCACATTCGCCGAGATTTCTTTTATTAAGGGGCGGAACAAATCCGTTTCAAAATTATTAGGTACTCCCTGCATAACCGCTGCCAATCTCTCAAGGCCCATGCCGGTATCTATATTCTTCTTGGGTAACGGCTCTAATTTTCCGTCTGCCTTTCGGTTAAACTGCGTAAATACCAGGTTCCATATCTCAGGAAACCTCCCGCAGCTGCAGGCAGGGCTGCAATCTGGCTTACCGCAGCCTCCACCCTGGTCGTAAAATATCTCCGAACACGGCCCGCACGGCCCATTAGGCCCTTTTTCCTTTGCCTCAGACGGCCAGAAATTCTCTTTATCGCCTAACTTTACAATTTTATTTGCCGGGACTTTTATCTTATTTCTCCATATCTTATACGACTCATCATCATCTTTATATACAGAAACCCAGAGTTTATCCTCGTCAATCTTAAGCTCTTTAGTCAAAAACTCCCATGCCCAGGCAATTGCTTCTTCTTTGAAATAATCCCCGAAAGAAAAATTTCCCAGCATTTCAAAAAACGTATGATGGCTGGGGGTTTTGCCGACCTTATCCAGGTCATCTGTGCGCAGGCACCGCTGGCTGGTAGCCGCGCGGGAGAAACCGGTCAAGTGCCCAAGAAATTGTTTTTTAAACTGGTTCATTCCCGCCGGCGTAAATAGCACAGTCGGGTCATCCTTAGGCGCAAGCGAATCGCTCTCTACGATCTTATGCTTTTTTGCTTTAAAGAAATCCAGGAATTTTTTTCTTAATATGTCTGCTTGCATAAAATTAAACTTCGGGGTTATTTAATACATCAATAACTGTTTCGGGGGAGAAGCCGCGGCGTAAAAGATATGCAAAAATGCGCTTTTTTGACTTTTGCGGATCGCAACCCTTTAATTTATTCAACCTGTCTTTGGTTATATTCGCAACTACCTCTTTTTCAGAATAATTCTTTTTTATTTCATTAAGCCCGTTATCTATAATCGCCTTATCAATGCCTTTTAACGCTAATTCCTGTTTTATCCTTCTTATCCCCAAAGGCCTTTTTATGCGTGAGCCGATCCAGGCCTTGGCAAAAGAATTATCATCTATAAACCGCCTCTCTTTTAAAAAAGAAACGGCTTTTTCTATTGTTTGGGCATCAAACTTCTTTTTTTTCAGGCGTTGGCGAAGCTCAAACTCGCTACGCAGCCTGAACTTTAGCAGCAAAAAAGCGTAATCTTTGGCCTTCTGTAATAAATCTATATTCTTTTTATTAATTACTATTCGCCTTTTTTATTAAAACATACCCCCGGTAAAGTTTAATCAGGGTATCTGTCTTTAACGCCTTCGTTGCCTTCTCGTAATCAGAAACATTCTTTACGGGCTGTTTGTTTATTTCTAATATTATATCACCGACAACTATGCCGGCATCGTCTGCAGGAGTGCCGGGTTCAACATCAACTACCACTACTCCATTTTTTACCGCAACGCCAAGGCGGCTGGCGATATCCGGAGTTAATTCCTGCACCTCTAAACCGCGCCAATTACCGGAAGTTTCTTCCGGAACCACGGCTTTTCCTTCCACGTTATCCGGCTTCTCAGCTATTTCGGCCTCCAGCGCCACTTCTTTTTTATCGCGCAAAACTACCACTTTTACCTTACGCCCAACATCCAGTTTTCCTATTAGATTCAATAAATCCCTCACGCCGTTTATAGGCTTATTATCAAACTGCCTTATAATATCACTTTCTTTCATACCTGCTTTTTCCGCCGGGCTATTTTCCAAAACACTCACAACTAATGCGCCCTTTTTATCGGGCAGGCCAAAATATTTTGCCAATTCGTCGGTCATATCTTGAATGGTTACGCCAAGCCAGCCGTAGGTTATTTTTTTGCCTTCAATAAGCTGAGACAGGATCTTCTTGGCGCTATCAATAGGCACAGCAAACCCTACCCCTTGATAACCTCCGCTGGTAGTAAATATCGCTACGTTAATTCCAACAACTTCACCTCTAAGGTTAACCAGCGGCCCGCCGGAATTACCCGGATTTATAGCAGCGTCGGTCTGGATGAGGTCATTATAATCCCTGCCCTGTCCGAGCGTCCTGTTTAAAGAGCGGTGTAAAGCACTGATTACTCCTACGGTCACGGTAGGTTCAGGGTTTTGCATGGCAAACGCAAAAGGGTTACCTATAGCTATCACCCATTGCCCGATTTTTATATTTGAAGAGTCGCCTAAAGTAGCTACGGGTAAGTTCTCCGCGCTTATTTGGATGATAGCTAAATCTGAACGCTGGTCCTGGCCTTTAATTACGGCCTTAAAGTCCCTGCCGTCAGATAAAGTAACGGTTACCTTATCAGCCCCTTCAACAACATGCTGATTAGTTAAAATATAACCACGGGGGTCAATTATGACTCCTGAACCCAAACCTCTCAGTTTATACTCTCTATTGGGCCCGCCTCCCAGGAAATCTTCAAAATATTTACGAAAAGGATCATCTTGCGCAAACGGCGGCGAATCAAAAGGAGAAGTAAAGCAATACCTTTTACCTATGGTGCCAATTTTCTCGGTATGCTCTGTGCTTATGGAGACTACTGCGCGGCCCGCGGTTTTAGCCACATTAATTACCGCATCTTCTATTCCGGAACCGCTATAAGAAGAAATATCATCCTGGCTGTATGCGAGCGAAAAGAATACTAAACCCGCTAATAAACTTATCCCAAACAATACTATCTTTCTTCTCATTTCAGCCACCTCTATCTTATTACCAACTTAAGCTGCCATAACTTTCTTGCGCACTTCTTTTTCTATATCATCCTGCAACTTCGGGTTTTCTTTCAGGAACTTTATAGACGCATCCCTGCCCTGGCCAAGTTTTTTATCTTCAAACGAAAGCCAGGTGCCGCTCTTTGCAATTACTCCTATATTTACCGCAGCATCAATTACCGCGCCGGTTTTAACAATCCCTTCATTATGCAGGATGTCAAATTCTGCCTCACGAAACGGTGGAGCAACTTTATTCTTTACTACCCTTACGCGGACATGGCCGCCGATAACCTTATCTGCTTCTTTTAAGGTAGCAATCCTGCGCACATCCAGTCTTACTGATGAATAAAACTTAAGCGCCCTGCCTCCGGGGGTAGTCTCAGGAGAGCCAAACATCACTCCAATCTTCTCCCGCAGCTGGTTGATAAAAATAACACACGTGCGGGATTTGCTAATTGCCCCGGTTAATTTACGCAGCGCCTGCGACATCAAACGCGCCTGTAACCCTACATGCGAATCCCCCATCTCTCCTTCTATTTCTGCGCGGGGAGTAAGCGCGGCCACCGAATCAATAACAACCATATCCACGGCATTTGACCGCACCAGCGTCTCGGCAATCTCTAAGGCCTGCTCTCCGGTATCCGGCTGGGAAATTAAAAGCTCTTCTAAATTTACACCTATCAATTTAGCATATGTGGAATCAAAAGCATGCTCAGCGTCAATAAAAGCAGCAACTCCGCCTTTCTTTTGCATCTCTCTTATGGCAGTCAATGTCAAGGTAGTCTTGCCTGATGCTTCAGGCCCAAAAATCTCAATTACCCTGCCCCGAGGGAGACCCCCTATGCCTAAAGCTAAATCCAATGTAAGCGCGCCTGTAGGTATGCTATCTACATCAACCTTGACATCCCCTCCAAGCTTCATAATAGAACCCTTGCCGAACTGTTTTTCTATCTGTGAAAGTGCCAATTCCAGGGCTTTTTGACGGTCAGAAGCGTCTCTGGATGGTTCCTTAGACAGCGTTTTTTTATCACTAACCATATTACCTCCCCATTATTTTTGTATAAACGAGATTTTAATTATAACTTAACAATACCTGTCTGTCAAACAAAAAATCCCCTCCTTTCTGCCATTAATAGACGTAAAAACCGCCAAAATCTAACATAAATTATAGAGACGTTTTCCGAGCTAATCGGAACACTGTACCCTTAGGGGTACACTTTCCGCTTTGAGTTGGAAAGCGTCTCTGGTATCGGCTTGACAACACACCTAAAATGTGTTAAATTTGTAGCATTATGGAAGAGCTAAATAAAATAAAACAGGAACTTGAACGCACAAAAACAGAGTTGGCCATCCTATACGAGATCTCTAACGCGATGAGGACTACCTTAAAACTGGATGAGGTCTTGTATATTA
>JAQTVG010000047.1 GCA_028706895.1 Candidatus Omnitrophota bacterium | reverse complement strand
TGGGAATAAATGACTGGGGCGACCATATCCCTTACGAGACAGCCTCCAATTCCAGAATAATCCTCTTTATCAGGTCTCTAAAAGTATACAAGCTCTCCAGGTTCCTCTGGCTGCATGCCAGGGCTAAATTAAAATTCACCCCGTCAACTAGTAACCGGCCCCGTTATAAATCACATCAGAATACCTCAAAAGATGAGTTCATTCTGATGCGTAAGAAAAAGGATATTCTGCATACAGAGCAATCTCTCAAAAAAGCAATAGAGTTAAACCCTAAGAGTGATTACGCGTATACAAGATTGGGTTGGTTTTACCTGGATAAAAGGAGATTTTCCGAGGCAGAACAATACCTCAAGAAAGCCGCAGAGCTTAACCCAAGGAACGATTTCGCGTATGTAGGTTTAGGCAGGTTTTATTTGGATCAGAGAAAGTTTTCTGAAGCGGAGCAGGCATTCAATAAAGCTATAGAGTTAAACTCTAAAAACGATTGGGTGTATGTGGGGTTGGGCCGGCTTTATTCCATCAGGGGAATGTTTTTAGAAGCAGAACAATACCTCAAGAAAGCCGCAGAGCTTAACCCAAGGAACGATTTCACGTATACAGTATTAGGTTGGGTTTATTTAGATGAGGGGAAATTTGGCATGGCAGAAGAATACCTTAAAAAAGCTCTAAAGCTTAACCCTAAGAGCGATTTTACATATGTAGGTTTAGGCAGGCTTTATTCCAGCCAGGGGAGGTTTCTTGAGGGAGAGGAATCCCTCAAGAAAGCTATAGAGTTAAACCCTAAGAACGATTGGGTATATGTAGGTTTAGGCAGGCTTTATTCCAGCCAGGGAAGATTTATGGAAGCAGAAGACGCGCTAAAAAAATCTTTAGAACTTAATCCCCGAAACGATTTTGCATATGTAATATTAGGCCGGATTTATTCTGACCAGAACATATTTCCGGACGCAGAAGAAGCAATCAGGAAGGTTATAGAGCTTAATCCTAAGAGTGATTCCGCGTATACGACGCTGGGCCAGATTTATTCAAGCCAGAGGAGATTCCCGGAAGCAGAAGAGGCACTTAAGAAAGCCCTGGAACTTAATCGTAAGAATAATTTTGCGTATACAGAGTTAGGCTGGATTTATTTGGATCAGGGAAAGTTTTCTGAAGCGGAACAGGCACTTAAGAAAGCCATAAAGCTTAACTCTAAAAATGATTCCGCATATGCAGCGCTCGGCCGGCTTTATTCTAACCAGGGTAGGCTTATCGAAGCAGAGCAGGCGCTAAAAAAATTCATAGAGCTTAATTCCAGGAGTGACCGCGTATACGCGGGGCTGGCAACTGTATATAACGAAATGGGCAATAACAAGCTCTCCGCTATATATATAAATAAAGCCAATAATTTAAGAGAACGCTACTATAGCCCCATAACCATTGAAAGCTACCATAAGCTAAAACAAATCCTGGATAAAAGGAAGATAAAGTTAGTCTGTGTGCAGTACCCTATGCGCAGCATAGCTCCATTAAAGAAGATCCTTGGAGAAGGCCAGGGCGTAATATTTGTAGACAATGAGAAAATTTTTAAAGACGCCGTAGCCAAAGACAGCTATAGGGAATATTTCCGGGATATGTTTGGTGGAGACTTTGGCCACTGTACCCCCAAAGGCAACAGCCTTTTAGCTAACAATATCGCAGAAGCTATAGTTGATGCTCTTGCCAGAAAAGGCCTATAGCGCTAATGGCTTTTTTGTTTGCTAAAAACTAAATTTCTGCTATAATAATATTTCCTTCAGACTCTAACACCCAACCATATCGGATTGGTTGGTGCGCCCTTTCTGGGCAGGGGAGGTTGCATGATCCAGCGTTACAGCTTAACTAAAATGTCAAATATCTGGCAGGACGAGTTTAAATTTAAGTCTATGCTTGATATTGAAATACTTACTTTGGAGGCCCTCGCTATAAAAAAGAGTGTCCCGTCTGCAGTTGCTAAAAGAGTCAGAAAAAAAGCCCGTTTTAATATCAATGAAATTAGAAAGATAGAAGAGAAGACCCAACATGATGTAGTGGCATTTGTGGCCAATGTGGCACAATATATTGGGCCCGATGCCAAATACCTGCATTTGGGGCTTACATCTTCCGACATACTGGATACAACACTTGGCGTGCAGTTAAGCCGCGCGTCCGACATATTGATTGAAGACCTCAATAATTTGCTTAAAATTTTAGCCAAAAAGGCCGGGATTTACAAAGATATGGTTTGTATCGGCCGCACCCATGGCGTGCACGCCGAGCCTACAACATTCGGCCTGAAACTTGCGCTTTGGTATGATGAAACTAAGCGTAACCTTACGCGTTTATCGCAGGCAAAAGAGGCTGTATCCATCGGTAAGATATCAGGCGCTGTAGGCACATTTGCCAATATTGACCCGGCAGTCGAGGCCTATGTTTGTAAGAAACTAGGGCTTAAGCCTGCTCCGATATCCACGCAGGTTATACAAAGGGATGTATATGCACAATATATGGCCACTTTAGCGGTTATTGGTTCAAGCTTGGAAAAGTTTGCCACAGAAATAAGGCACCTGCAGAGGACTGAGGTTTTGGAGGCTGAAGAGCCTTTTGGCAAGGGGCAGAAGGGTTCATCCGCTATGCCGCACAAAAAAAACCCCGTAATCTGCGAACGCATATGCGGCCTGAGCCGTATTTTGCGCGGCAATGCCGTGGTAGCTATGGAAAATGTAGCTTTATGGCATGAGCGCGACATAAGCCATTCATCAGCCGAAAGGGTGATTATGCCGGATTCTACCATGGCCCTGGATTACATGTTGAATAAGTTTATTGAGGTTATTAACGGCCTTGTAGTTTATCCGGAAAATATGCTGGCAAATCTAGTGAAGACAAAAGGCCTGATTTTTTCCCAGAGGGTGCTTTTGGAATTAATGAATAAGGGGCTGCCCAGGATGGAGGCCTATGATTTGGTCCAGCGCTCGGCTATGAAATCATGGAAGTATAATCTGGAATTTAAAGAAGTGCTTTTAGAAGATACACAGGTTTTGCGCCACTTAAATAAAAAAGAATTGGATAATATCTTTAAATTGGATTATTATCTGCGCAATGTAAATAAGATTTTTACGAGAGTCGGTTTATAACAACCCTACCCGAAACCCCTATTTATTATCATGCAGTATAAAATTGAAATAAAAGACAAGCCCGGAATTTTTGACGCCGTCGGTGTCGGAATCAGAAAAGACATCCTGGATTTAGGTATCCAGGCTGTCCGGGACGTGCGTTTTATACAGGCCTATATTATTGAAGGAGGCCTGTCGGAAGATGAGGCAAGGCGCATATGCGAAGAATTGCTTGTAGACAAGATTGCCCAGGATTATTCCATTAACCCGGAGGCGGATAAACCGGCGCGGCATCCGGATGAGTCTGTGGTGGAGGTTGCATACAATGCCGGCGTAATGGACCCGGTTGAAGAATCAACATTAAAAGGCATCAGCGACTTAGGCATAGATTCGGTTTGTTCTGTCAAGACCGCAAAGAAGTACCTGATTAAAGGCAAACTGACAGATGCCCAGTTAAAGACAATTTCCGAAAAATTACTTTATAATAAATTGATTCAGCACATCGTTAAATCTCCTGTATCCGGCGTAGAGCCATCGGATCACCAGGATATCGGTTATGATTTTAATTTAATTACCGTAGATTTATTGGGCGCCTCCGATGAAAAATTAAAGAAAATCAGCAAAGACGGCCAATTATTCCTTAATCTTATTGAGATGCGCCAGATTAAGGATTACTTTAAGAAGATTGGCCGTAATCCCACTGACTGCGAATTAGAGACCCTTGCCCAGACCTGGTCCGAGCACTGCGGCCACAAGACTTTTAGAGGCAAGATAAAATATACCGAGGAGTTTCATAAGCAAAAGCCAAAAACAAAGTTGATTAATAATCTTCTTAAGTCCACGATAATGAAAGTGACAAAGGAATTAAATAAGCCCGGGTGTGTATCTGTGTTTAAAGATAATTCCGGCGTAATAAAATTTGACGATAAATATAATATTTGTTTTAAGGTTGAAACACATAACCATCCTTCGGCGCTGGAGCCTTTCGGCGGGGCAAATACCGGTATCGGCGGAGTAATCCGCGACCCTTTAGGCACCGGGTTGGGGGCAAAGCCTATTCTAAATACCGATGTTTTTTGTTTTGGCCCGCCTGATTATCCATTCAGCGGTTTGCCTTCGGGGTCTTTACATCCCAAGCGCGTTATGAAAGGCGTAGTTTCAGGCGTGCGGGATTACGGAAATAAGATGGGGATACCGACGGTAAACGGCGCAGTCCTTTTTCACGAACGGTTTGTAGGAAATCCTTTGGTCTATTGCGGCACCGCGGGTATCCTGCCTAAAGATAAATCTTTCAAGCATTCTGATACAGGCGACCTTATTGTTGTAGTCGGAGGCAGGACCGGCAGAGACGGCATACACGGGGCTACATTTTCGTCAGGAGAATTAACGCATGAATCCGAGAAGATATCCAGCGGCGCCGTGCAAATCGGCAATCCCATCCAGGAAAAGAAAATGGTAGATACGATATTAGAGGCGCGCGATAAAGGCCTTTACGATGCAATTACCGACTGCGGGGCTGGCGGCTTATCCAGCGCTGTCGGGGAGATGGGCTGTGATTTGGGCGCGCGGGTAGATCTGGATAAAGTCCCGTTAAAATACACAGGGTTATCCTATACGGAAATCTGGATTTCGGAATCACAGGAGAGGATGGTCCTCTCTGTGCCGAAGAAAAATATTGATGAATTAATAGATGTATTTGAAAGAGAAAATGTTGAGGCCACAGTTATCGGAGAATTTACCGCCGATAAAAGGTTACAATTGTATTATAAGGATAACCTGGTATGCGACCTGGGTATGCAATTTTTGCATGAAGGTTCGCCTCAGATTGAGAAAAAAGCTGTCTTTAGCAGCCAGCGCCATAGAGAGCCGGGCTTTAAGTGCCCGAAAGATTTAACACCGCCTTTGTTGAAATTATTTTCGCATTACAATATATGTTCTAAGGAATGGATAATCCGGCAGTATGACCACGAAGTGCAGGGCGGCTCTGTTTTGAAACCTTTATCCGGGATTAATAATGACGGGCCGTCCGATGCTGCAATAGTTAAGCCGGTTTTGGGCTCTAGAAAAGGCATAGTTATATCAAACGGCATAAACTTCAGGTTTGGTTTTATTGACCCATATTGGATGGCGGCTTCCTGCATTGATGAGGCGCTGCGCCAGATTATCGCCGTAGGCGGTTCATTAAAGGAAGTGGCGTTATTGGATAATTTCTGCTGGGGTAATCCTGACAAGCCCGACAGGTTAGGCAGCCTTGTAAGAGCGTCTTACGGCTGTTATGATATTGCTAAAGGCTTTGGTTTACCTTTTGTATCCGGCAAGGATAGCTTGAATAACGAATACACAGTCAAAAATAAATCTTTGGCCATACCGGGGACACTCTTAATTTCAGCAATGGCAGTGATGGACGATGTAGGCAAGGCAGTCTCCATGTATGCTAAAAAAGCAGGGGATTTGATTTATATTGCAGGCAATACTTACGATGAATTAGGCGGCTCGCATTACTATGATATAGCGGGTTTTATCGGTAATAATGCCCCTAAGGTATACCCGGCAAAGGCAAAATTAATATTTGAGGCATTAAGCAAAGCTTCTTCTCTGGGATTAATCCAGGCGATGCATGATTGTTCGGAGGGTGGTATCGGTGTTTCGGCTGCGGAAATGGCGTTTTCCGGCGGGTTGGGTATGGATATATTTCTGAACGAAGCCCCGGCAGTTTTTAAATCTCAAAAAAGAAACGATTCGGTTTTATTCTCGGAATCTAATTCCAGGCTTATTGTTGAGGTAGAAAAAAATAAGCAAAAGGAATTTGAAAAAACTCTAAAATCTAAAGGCGCGCCTTTTGGTTTAATCGGATGCGTATCTGACAGCAAAGATTTTAAAGTATACGGTTTAGACGGCAAAATCTGCTTAAAAGCGGATATAGATGAATTAAGAGAATCCTGGCAAAAACCATTGAGGTGGTAGAAAAGTGAGAAGTCCTAAAGTTTGCGTATTAAGGACAGCCGGCACTAATTGCGACAAGGAAGCGGCGTTTGCTTTTTCCAAGGCAGGAGCTCTCCCGGAGCTGATCCATATTAACAGGTTGTTTGACGGGCAAAATAAGCTTGGCGATTACCAGATTTTAGCCGTGCCGGGCGGATTTTCTTACGGCGATGATATTGCCGCAGGCAAGATTTTGGCAAATGAGTTAAGGTTCAAGCTGGTAGACGATATAAAACAGTTTATCAAAGACGGCAAATTGATTATTGGTATTTGCAACGGTTTCCAGGTATTGGTAAAAAGCGGTTTGCTGCCGGGTAACGACGGGTTAACTCAGGAGACAAGCCTTATTATCAATGATTCGGGAAAATTTGAGGACCGTTGGGCGTATTTAAAGAGTTCAAAGAGTAAATGCGTGTGGACAAAAAACCTGCCTGAAATCATTTATCTTCCGGTGGCGCACGGCGAAGGTAAATTCGTTACTAAAGACAAATCGGTACTGGAAAGGATTAAAAAGAACGGGCAGATTGTCTTTCAATATTGTAATGAAAAAGGAGAGGGCGCGGGTTATCCTTTTAATCCTAATGGCTCCGTTGATAATATCGCAGGCATCTGCGACCAGACAGGCAGGATTTTAGGGCTTATGCCTCATCCTGAAAGGCATGTTGAAGCTTCGCAGCACCCCAGATGGGCAAGGGGCAAAAAGACAGGCGACGGGCTTTTAATTATTGCTAACGGCGTAGAGTACGCCAGGAAGAACTTCTAGCGAAAGGAATGTATGAGCGGTATTTTTGGGGTGGTTTCTAAAAAGGATTGCCTTGAGGATTTATTTTACGGCACTGATTATCATTCCCATTTAGGCACGCAATTCGGGGGGCTGGCAGTCTGGGGGGATGAATTGACGCGTAAGATACACGATATAAGAGGCAGCCAGTTCAAGACAAAATTCTACGAAGATTACAGAAAAATGAAGGGCAACAAGGGAATTGGAGTAATAAGC
>JAQTVG010000046.1 GCA_028706895.1 Candidatus Omnitrophota bacterium | reverse complement strand
CTGCTACACCTTTGGGCTCTTACTCGCTCGCTGCCCGCCTCCATAGATAGATCGTATTTAAAATAATGCGTGTTTGTACAAGATGTAGGTGCCGCTATGTCTAAGTCAGCGAATGAGGTCGTGTAAGCGCCTTTATTTAAATAATATGACAACTCAGCCTTACGGGCAGCTCCAAGAATTGCCCTGGCCTCTGCAGCCCTTCCGGTCTCCGTTACCAGATTGTACTGAGTAAGGCCCAAGACCGCAAGGATACCTATAATAATGATTACTATGATTAATTCTAAAAGAGTAAAGCCATGACCCATAATTTTACTTAATCGGACTTAATATTAAAAGAATACCACGGTCTACCAAAACCCGGTATTGCCACTACCGTCTTCCCAGATTGAATAATGCGTTCCGTTAAGCCGCAAGATTACCCAATACGCACGGCTGGCATTAGGCGACTTACCGCCGGTTGTGCATCTTAAAGATCTAACCCTTTCATTGCCCGAGTCCAGGGATATATCATAATGAAAATAATGCGTACTCGCGCAAGACGTAGGAGCGCTTATTCCCAGATCTGAGTATGAACTTGTATAAGCGCCCTTGTCCAGATAATATGATAATTCTGCCTTGCGGGCAGCACCCAGGATTGCCTTAGGCTCTGCGGTCTTGGCACTCTCTGAAGTCATATTATACTGGGCAAGGCCTACTACGGCCAGAATACCTATGATGATAATAACTATGATTAATTCTAAGAGAGTAAAGCCACGGTTCACAAGTTTATTTCTCCGGCCTTAGCAAAGGAAACAAAATCACATCCCTGATTGACGGCTGATTTAAAAATAACATTACCAGCCTGTCTATGCCTATACCTAAACCTCCTGCCGGCGGCATACCGTGTTCCAAAGCCAAAACATAATCCTCATCAACCGCCTTTTTATCGTCGCTGGTCAATTCCTTAACTTCTTCCTCAAAACGCTTCTTCTGTTCTATGGGGTCGTTTAATTCCGAGTAGGCATTGCCTATTTCTAATCCTGATACATACAATTCAAATCTTTCCGATACCAGGGGGTTATCTTTCTTTGTCTTGGCTAAAGGGCACATGCTGGTAAAATAATCCGTGACAAAAGTCGGGTTGACGTTCATGCCCTCTTCCAATATATCCTCAATTATCTTGGCTACCTGTGAACGGCTAAGCTTGTTTAAACCCTTGGCAAAACCTTTATCCTGTAATTTTTTCAGCATAACAGGCGCCTCATCCTGCGGTTCAATTCCAAATTTTTCTTTGACCAGGTCAGCGAAAGAACGCCTCTGCCAGGGACTTGTTAAATCTATGGTTTTATCCTGATAAACAAAACTCATTCCGCCCAACACTTCTTTGGCCGCATAAGTAATCATCTCTTCGGCAAGCTGCATCATATCTTCGTAATTGGCGTAAGCCCGATAAATCTCAAGCATGGTAAATTCAGGGTTATGCCTTGTGGATACGCCTTCGTTGCGAAAACTCCGGTTTATTTCATATACCCTGTCAAGCCCGCCGACAATGAGCTCTTTAAGATAGAGTTCCGGGGCAATCCTCAAATATAAATCCATCCCGTATTCATTATGATGGGTCTTAAAGGGCCTGCCGGCTGCACCCCCGGGTATATAATGCATCATCGGCGTCTCTACTTCCAGGAAACCTTTAGCGTCGAGAAAATCCCTTATTGCCTTGATAATCCGCGAACGCATCAGGAATACTTTTTTTACATCTTCATTAGAAATTAAATCTAAATAACGTTGGCGGTAACGCAGCTCCACATCTTTTAAGCCGTGCCATTTCTCCGGAAGCGGCCGAAGCGCCTTGCCTAAAATTACCAGGTCTTCAACTTTAACCGTAGGCTCACCGGCATGGGTCTTGAAGAGCTCGCCTTTTACGCTCATAATATCCGCGATATCAAGGTCTTCCAGGCTGTTAAATTTCTCGTCCCCCACGAAATCCAATTTAATATAAAGCTGTATCTTGCCTGTAGAATCTCTTAAATCCATAAAAACTACCTTGCCGTGAGAACGCCTGGCTATAATACGGCCGGAAATACTTACTTTCCTGGCTTCCTGGAAATTTTGCAGGGCTTCGCCAATATTGATACATCCCTCAAAAGGCCGGTTATAATATAAATTGGCCCCTTTTGAGCTAAGATGCTCAAATTTTGCCTTTCTTAATGCTATAATCTCGTTTAATTCCATAGTTTTATAATTATATAGGAGAATTCAACTTATGTCAATTATTAAAGAAAAACCCGCCTTGTATATTCAGGCGGGTTTTTGCTATTATTGCCGGGCCTAAATCAGGCTCTATACTCGGAAAGATGCTTTATGCGTTTGAGCATATTAGGGTGAGTGCTTAAGGCCTCTAACAGCCTGTCTCCGAAACCCAAGTTTACTTTTTTGCTCCTTAGCAAGTCTAATTCTGACTTATCAATTGTGCCGCTCTTGTCTAAGTCAAGCTGCTTCAAATCCCTGATTTCATTCATGGCCTGGGACGGGTCATTTACAAAAAACGCTTTTAAGCCTTCTACTTCCTTTAAGGATTCTTTATTCATGCGCGCGGAGCCATATGCGAGTTTATAAAGGCTGGAGGCAAGCGCCGATGGCTGGTTTCCCAAAAGTACAGAGCCCCTATCAGCAAAATATTCTCGTATGCGCGAAGCATAGAGCACCAAAAGGTTAGTGATAAAATAAAAAATAAAAGCTGCTATCCCGACCAAAACAGCGTTACCTCCTCTGTCGTCACGCCTGCGGCCAAAAAACAAAAATTGCCAGGCAATGCGATACATAATCATTGGTATAACTGAAAGCAGGGTAATCGTCAAAACATCCCGGTTTTTTAAATGGGTTAACTCATGGCCTAGTACTGCCTTGAGCTCCTCGTCGTTCAATAACCCCAGAATACCTTCGGTAACACAAATGCGTCCGTCCTTTATGCCTCTGCCAAAAGCAAAAGCATTTGGCAGCGCAATCTGGGCGATTCCAATCTTCGGCACAGGAATCTGGGCGCGCATAGCTAAACTTTCTACCATCTGGAATAAGCGCGGGTTTTCCGCTCTTTTGATATATTTTACATGCATGGTCCATTCTACTATCTTTGGGCCAATCATATATTGTATAAACATCATTACTAAAGACAGGATAAGGTAAAAATAAAAATTAGTTATCCCCGCGGCATAACTAATCCAGGATACAACCGCATAAACTATGGCAAACAAAACTGCCAATAATAGCCACATTCTCAACTTTAAACTCCACATTTCTTCCTCCCTGCCTACAAAAGGCGCACCGGCCATTCCTATATGGCCGGGTGTCATTATTAGAGACGCTTTCCGAACCAATCTGAAGACGTCTTCCAGGACAATCGGGAGAGTGTACCTTTATAGGGTACACTTTCCGCTTTGAGCGCGAAAGCGTCTTCGCTTTGAGCTGAAAAACGTCTCTATATTTTTTATTGTTTTACTACATCTGCTTTAATTGTAAACTTCAGGATTGGTTTGTCAATACTGTCGGTGTGCACATAGACATACTGCTTAACTATTCCGGAATAACCCTTAGACTTGAATTTGACATTTATTACCGTGGCCTCTCCCGGAATAAGTATTTTCTTCTCAACCTTGGAAACAGTGCATCCGCAGGAGCTATTCACATCCTTTATTGTCAATGTCTTATCGGATTTATTTTCTAAAGCAAAACTGTGTTCAGGTATTTCTCCCTCTTTAACCTGCCCGAAATCCCAGGTATACGACTCCGGCATTTCATACCGAGACGATTCTTTCACCTGTCCTGCTGCCTCAACCCCGCCTGTCGAATAACATAATTGTAAAGAAGAAAAAAGAAATACCAATAATAAAACTATCCTAATCATTTTACGGCCTCCATAGTAACAATACTCCTAAAGCAAGAAATAAAACCGCCATAATTATCTTTATGCCCAGAAGGTTCTTTTTTAAGATCCTGGAGAATTGTTCAGAGCTTACGCCTAATAAAGCAAAAATAAATATTATAAATAAAGGCACGATAAACATCAAATTATAAAGAACAAGGTATGACAGTGCCTGTAATTTAAGAGGGGTTGTCTTCAAGACAAAATTTATTGTCGGCAGATAAAGCTGCCCTGTGCAGACTAACTCCAGAAAAGAAACCAAAAACCCTGTCACAAAAGCAGTTACGATTAATTTCAAGGAGTGCTGGTTTACAACATCTTCCTCCGGGCCCCGGGGCTTCCTGTAATGTAATCCGATTATTGAATGTATCCGGTTTTTAACTGCCCTTGGCAGCTGCAATATCAAACCTTCGGTCTGACCTGTCTTCTGAAGTTTAAATATGTCATAGACAGTTATCAGCCCCAGCATGACACTGAATACCCCAACGCAAATATTAAATACTTTTGTCACCAGAGAAAACTTTTCCAGGCTGTAAACAATGTTGAATATGCCAAGCCCTATTAAAAAATAAGTCAGGAATACCGACGAGATAAAAGATAATCCTATGATAACAAGCTCTCTTTTTCTATACCCCTGAAGAGCCAAATAAGAAATAAAAAATACTATCACTGTAAAGGCGCATGGGTTAATGCCATCCCCTAGTCCAGCGACTACAATTCCGCTGGCCTTAAAATCCTTAAAGCGCGCCATTAAATCTACTATCGGCAGCCCTTCTTCTTTATACGGCCCGGCTAAAGAGCGGCCAAGAATCCTCCTGATACTGCCTTTGATATCCGCCCCAGAAAGAAACTCTCCGTCAAAGTAGAATACAGGCAGGGCCGAGCTGACTTTGCTTTTATATTTCTCCTTAAGGCCTAAGAGTAATTTATAATTTTCTATGCCGCTTATATCGCGGTATTCTATGCTAATACGGCCCTTAAATTCTTTTTCTATTCCGGGGATAATCTTTGCCTTTGCTTCAACGCATTGATGGCAAGTAGGCGAAAAAAAGATTATCAGTTTATGGCTTTCTTCACTCTGTGCCTGGCTGTAAGCAAAAACTGAAAAACCCAAACATAGCGAAAGAAAAACAGCTGCGGTAATTAATTTTTTCATACCCGTTTCTTATTTAGTCTTATTTTTTAAGCTGTTAAATAAGCTGCACGCCTTTTTAAGCGAGGCCTTTTCATGGACGATGCTGCGGATAGCGGAAATTACTGCCACAGGCCAACGCGACTGCCAAATGTTCCTGCCCATATCTACGCCGCTTGCCCCTTGCGCGATTGCTTCGTAAGCCATCTTTAAAACATCCATCTCATCTTTTAACTTAGGGCCGCCTGCTATAACAATAGGAACAAAGCAGGACTTAACCACCTTTTCAAAATCCTCGCAATAATAAGTCTTTACGATATTAGCCCCCAATTCAGCCGCGATACGGCTCGCCAAAGAAAGATACCTCGAATCTCGTTTCTCTAATTCTTTTCCCACGGCAGTAACTGCCAATACTGGCATGCCATACCTATGCCCTTCATCAATAAGCTTGGTGAGGTTGATTAAAGTCTGGTGTTCATGGTCGGTGCCTACATAAACAGATAAAGCTACTGCCGAGGCATTAAGACGTATGGCATCTTCAAAAGAAAGAGCAATACCTTCGTTAGACAAATCTTTCCCTAAGACACTGTTACCCCCTGATGCCCTCAATATAAATGGAGTATTGAATTTAGGATCAATGCAATTACGTAATACCCCTCTTGTAAGCATAAGCGCATCCGCGTAAGGAATAAGCGGTTCAATGGTTTTGCGGGGATCCTCTAACCTGCTTACAGGCCCCAGGAAATAGCCATGGTCAAGCGCCAGCATCACGGTCTTGCCGTCTTCCTTAAATATTCGCTGTAATCTATTTTTCATTCCCCAATCCATGGTCTCCTCCCTGCACAAAAAGTGCGCACCAAACCATCATATAGGTTTGGGTGTCATTTATTCTTGCGGATAAATAATTACTTTTATAGAATCTGCTGCTTCAGCTACCAATTTAAATCCCGTGCCGGTTTCTGCCAAGTTTAACCTATGCGTAATCATTCCGTTAACATCAAGCTTTTTAGCTGCTATCAAATCAAGCGCCGCTTTATAATCCGCTGGGCTAGCCGCATATGAACTTACAAGGCCCACTTCAGTGCGCCAGAATAATTCATTAAAGAAAATAGAGACTTTTCTGTCTTTATCCGTAGGAGCAAAAAAGAGTATTTTTCCGCCGCGCTCAACAGATCCTAACGCCTGTTCAATGGCCGAAGGCGCGCCAGTTGATACTATAACCAAATCCGCAAGCATTCCATTATTTAAGCTGCGTAATTTATCCGAAGAATATTCTTTGGCATTTATGCTTATGTCTGCGCCGAATTTTTTAGCTGCCTGGAGACGGTACTCCGAGATATCTGTAGCAATAATGCGGCCTGCTCCCATTACTTTAGCCAAATGTATATGTAATAAACCGGCTATGCCGCTGCCCGCGACAAGAATAGTCTGCCCCGGCTTCATACCTGCTAATCTCTGCCCCCGGAGTACGCAAGCCAGAGGCTCAATAAACGTCGCCTCATCAAAAGATACTGAATCAGGCAAAGGCAAAACTCCGCAATCTACATTTATTTTAGGCAGGCGCAAATACTCGCAGAAACCGCCTGGGTCAAAATTAGTCTTACGTAATGTATCACAGACAGTCTCATGTCCGGACAAACAATAACGGCATTTTCCGCAAGGGACATGGTGGGCGCAGGCTACCCTGTCGCCTTTCTTATAAATTTTGACGCCTTCGCCAACTTCTTCAATAGTGCCTGCGATTTCGTGGCCCAGCACAAGCGGCGTCCTGTTAATGCGATACCACTCCATTACATCGCTGCCACAGATCCCCGATGCCTCCACGCGGACTAAGAGCTCGCCCGGCCCAATCTTGGGCTTAGATGCCTCTTCCACCCTGATATCACGATTACTATAATACATTGCTATACGCATAACGTTATATTTTACCACCTCTATAAGATTTTGCAAGCAATGGAAAACAAATACAGCAGCCAAAAATAACTATTTCTAATTTTATTATTGAAGAGTATAAGGAAGGAAGCCCTGAAATAAAACCAGTAAGTATTTTATTATAAAAATGCTCTTATCTATGTTTATTATGGACAATAAGAAGACGCACCCGTAGACGTACAGTCAGTACACGGATTCTCGCTATAAGTATTATCTTTATACCACTCAAGTACGCCTGAATCCACATTCATACGTAAATACACTATATATGGATTT